>JAOPYP010000120.1 GCA_025964635.1 Actinomycetes bacterium
CGCTCGCCGCGGCCAGCGGAGCCAACAGCTACGGCCCGGTGGCCGGGCACCCGGCGCTGCGGCAGGCCGCGGCGGGGTACTGGGCCCGGCGCGGCCTGCCCACCAGCCCGGGCCAGGTCGTCTGCGGCCCGGGCAGCAAGCCGCTGCTGTTCGTCCTGCTGCTGGCGATCGGCGGCGACGTCGCGCTGCCGCGGCCGTCCTGGGTCAGCTACGCCGCACAGGCGGCCATGATCGGCATCCGCCCGCACTTCGTGCCCGCCCCGGCCGGGGAGGGCGGGATACCCGACCCGGCCGCCCTGGCCGCCGCGGCGCGCGCGACGGCCGCGGCCGGACGGCCGATCCGGTCGGTGCTGGTCACCCTGCCCGACAACCCGACCGGGCGGCTGCCATCCCCGGCCACGGTCGCCGCGCTGTGCGAGGTCGCGGCCGCCTGGGGGCTGGTCATCGTCTGCGACGAGATCTACCGCGACCTGATACACGACCCCTCCGCAGCGGTGCTGAGCCCGGCCCAGGCCGCGCCCGAGCGGACCTTTATCACCACCGGGCTGAGTAAGAACCTGGCGCTGGGCGGCTGGCGGATCGGCGTGGCCCGGATGCCCCCAGGCCCGGCCGGGCGCCGGCTCCGCAAGGCGCTGCTCGGCGCGGGTAGCGAAATCTGGTCCGCGCCCGCCGCGCCGGTCCAGCACGCCGCTGCCCTGGCCTTCGCCGAACCCCCGCCCATCCGTGCCCGGATCGCGGCCAGCCGCGCCCTGCACGGCGCCGTCGCCCGCGCCGTTGCGGCCGTGTGCGCTGCTGCCGAGCTGGCCGTCGCGCCGCCACAGGGCGGCTTCTACGTCTACCCCGACTTCGAGCCCTGGCGCGAGCTCCTGGCCCGCCGGCACCAGGTCACCACCGCGCCCGCCCTGGCGGGGCTGCTGCTGGAGCGCTACGGCGCCGTTACCCTTCCCGGCAGCGCGTTCGGCGAGCCCCTCGCCGCGCTGCGGCTGCGGCTGGCCACAGCGCTGCTGTACGGCGACACCCCGCAGCAGCAAGAAGCAGCGCTCACCGCCCCCGACCCGGCCACGCTCCCGTGGATCGCCGCCGCGCTGGCCCGGCTCCGCGAGATACTCGCCGACCTGGCCAACCCATCAGGCGCCGCCGGCTCCCGGGGCACCCCGCGCAGAACCGGCGGATCTGGCAGTTCGCCAAAACTGACCAGCCAGCCGGCCACCCGCCCCAAGAATCGGCAAGCCGGTCCCCCGGGCGGCACACGCCGATGAAGCCGACCTCACTCTGCGGTCAGCCAGAGCGGGCGACCCAACCGTCACATTGGCCTGCTGTGCGTCCGCCACTACCCGGCAGAACGACCCGTTCTGTCTCCCGTGACCTGATCTTGTCAGTCGGCGAGAATCGGCTCCATAGCGGCGGGACTACGTGCGCATTTCGCCCGCCCAGGTTTCGGCGGCCGCTGACCGGCGAGTCCGCATAAATATGCGCTGCGGCAGGTCTGGCGAACGCACTACTTTGCCGATGAGCGGGTCCTACGCGAGCGGTGCGGAGTCAGCAGGCTCCTAGTACTTCGCGCCCTTGCGCCACGCCATCTCCTGCAGTTCGAATGTGTTGCCGTCAGGATCGGAGAAGCCTGCTCCTTTAACGCCGCCCCCGAAGTCCTGGATTTCGCCGATCTCTACACCCCGGCGGACAAGCTCGGCATGCGCCTCGGTGATGTCCTCCACAACCAGGTGCAAGCCTCTAACACTGCCGGGTTCTCCCGCGTACACATCTAGCCCTGTCCCAAAACCGACCGAGCAACCCGAGCCCTCTGGTGTCAGCTGGACGACCCGGACACCCTCGCTGGGCTGCACGTCAACGTCCTTCTTGAAGCCGAGCTTGTCAGCATAGAAGGCGATGGCCCGGTCCACGTCCGAAACCGGGAGCGGGATCAGTTCCAGCCTCATCTGCATCGGAGTCGAGCCCCCCTTGGCCTGTTCTCGTACGCGCGATCATTCCATACGGCCGCCGGCATCCGCTCACTGCCGGGTCGCGTGCCCGCTGAGCACGCGAGTGGCTCAACCGGATCTGCCGCGATGAGGTACGTGCGGCTCACGGGCATGTGCAGTCGCCAAATTAGCCCTCGTGCCGTTGAGCAAGGTTGTCTCGCACCACCAGCGTGTTCGAGTGCTCGAGGCCGAGAACTCGCTCGCAGATGGGCCGCAGCGCGGCAGGCTGATCCCGGGCACCCGCCACATCCCCGCCTGTTCGGTGAACAGAACAAGGTGGCATGGGTTCGGCTGTCTGCTTCGATTCGTCTGGTGATCCGTTACGCACCGTGATGGCCGAGGCTGAGTAACTGCCGTCGTCGCGGACCGTCGGCTGTGGGCGGCTGCGTGCTGCGGCCCTTAAGCCCGCTCCGGCGTCGGCGGCGCGGCAGGCACGTCCTGGCCTCGCTCGCGCAGCCGCCGATGTCACTCCTCCGAGTCCCAGCCGTGGCCTCAGCGTGCCGTCGGCCAATGCGGGTTTGTAACAGGTCAGCGGGCCACCCGCTCAGGTCTGCGGCGTGGAATTGGTGTTCAGCGGTGCTTGACGTGGTTCTAACGTCGCCCCGGGTAGCGCTACCAGCCGTTCGAAATCGCGTTTTAGGTTGTTCGAATTATATGGTTGACCAGGTGGAGCTAAGCGGGCTCGAACCGCTGACCTCTTGCATGCCATGAAGGCCAGGCACTTCCGCTGACCAGCACCTATGCGGCGTGACCAGCGAAAAGGCCGACGGAGAGCAACGCCAGGCGACGCAGAACAACGACCGCAAACGCCGATCTGCTACCCAACGCGCTGCCCGCAGTCCCGAGCAATCGAACACCCTCCCCCCGCGCCGAAGCGATCCGCAGGGCCAAACCAGACAACTCTGCCACACCGCGCGGCCGGGACGACCACACTGGCCGAGCGACCTCACAACCAGTCACTCAGACGGCCCACTGGGGCCCACCCCACCCGGACCTGACACGCCCGAATCTGCCTGAATTGAGGGCGTTGACCCTGCGAATTTCTATGCGCACCCTTGATAGTTCATTCGATAGCGGCTCGGTCGGTCCATGGGCAGCTGGTGCTGTCGGGCGGCGGGGTGCGGTTGGCGAGCGTCCAGCCCTATGTGTCGATCAGGCCAGCCAGCGGCAATGTGGTCATGTGAGCCGCTGCGTTAAGCTTTTCGGGCCTGGTTCCTGCTCCAGCCGGGCGGCCGTATGCCGACGGCGGGTACCACTTGGTCAGCCAGTGGGTCAACGGCCCGGGGTGGCTGACGGGCGCGTACGCGGCGAGATGCCCATCGGGCCGCAGCAGCAGCAAGGCCGGATCGGCGCTCAGGCTGTCCGTGATCCGGGCGTCCTGGCCACGTACACCCGCCCCGGCCGAGGCGACGGAGGCCGAGCGGATTGTGATGATATCGGCCCAGGGCCGGATCGCGTCGACGACAGTTGCGGGGAGGTCCGCGGCGGTGCTCAGCAGGGTGAGGCCCGACAAGTCGAGTAGCTGATGGAGACGGACCGGGTGGCTCTCGGTCCCGGTCGTTAGCTCGAGATCGGGGACCCGGTCTCCGGAGCGGAGCTCACCGACACGCGTTGGCGGTGCGGCGAGCGGTCCCGTGCGGTAGCTGGCGGCGACCTCTCCGACGGCCGCGGCGGCATTGGCCTGCACTTGGTCGAAAGCGAGGGCGAAGGGTGCCGTCCGCGACAGAAGCTGATGGACCATCCAGTTGGTCGAGTTGAACACCTGGGTGGCGCGCTCGGTGGTGTGCACCAGTTGGGTGATAATCGGCAGCCGCTCAGCCTCGTAGGTGTCGAGCAGCTCTGGTTTGCCTCTGCCCTTAAGGACGAGGGCGAGCTTCCAGCACAGGTTGACCATGTCCTGGATCCCTGTGTTCATGCCCTGGCCACCGGCCGGGCTGTGTATGTGCGCGGCGTCGCCGCCGAGAAAGACGCTTCCGACGCGCAGCGTGGTCAGGTGGCGGCTGTTGATCCGAAAGCGTGAACTCCACACCAGGTCGCGCAGGCGCGCGGGAATGGGGGAGACACGATCGTAGACTCGCTGCAACTCGCCGAGGGTCGGCGCCGTTTCATCCTTGGAGTGGTGATCGGGGTCGGTCGCCATCAACCTAAACCGGTGCCCGGCCATGGGGAACGCCGCCGCGAAGCCGTTGCGGGCGAGGAAGATGGACAGCTCGTCCTCGGGGATGGCACCGTCGAGATGCAGGTCCCCGAGCAGGTAGCTCTGGGCGAGCTCCCGGCCCGCGAAGGGCAGCTCCAGCACGCGGCGTACGGTGCTGTGCGCCCCTGACGCGTCGATAAGGTACGCGCAGCGTGCGAGCTCTTCGGTGCCATCGGGAGTGCGCAGCAGGGCTTCGACGCCGCCAGCCGCGGTGTCCTGGTGCAGGGAAACGAGCTCGACGCCGCGCTCGACGAGCACTCCCTGAGCCTCGAGCTGCGCCGCCAGTAGCCGCTCGGTCTCCGCTTGCGCGAGCAGCAGTACGTAGTTGAACCGGCTTGGGATGCGGTCGAGCTGCACCGCCGCGAGCCGGCGACCCCTCCCATACAGGGCGGTCGCGCGGGCGGGGTTGCCCAGCCGGACCATCTCCTCGCCGATGCCGCGGGGCTGCATGAGCTCGAGGGTGCGCGCCTGCACCGCGAGCGCCCGCGAGGTGGTCGACGGCTCCGGCGCCCGATCGATGATCCGCACTCCGACGCCGAGCCGCGAGAGCTCCATCGCGGCGGTCAGCCCGGTCGGGCCGGCTCCCACGACCAGCACTTCCACACTGTCACTCCTGGTCTCCACGGCGACCTCCCAAGACTAGTCAACAACCGATGACTTAGACGATAGAGGAGTATCAGTGTCAAGTCAACAAACGATGACATATGCTTGGGTGGTGGCACGCACTCGCAGCCGGAACGCCTGCAAGACCCGCGCGGACCTCCTGTCCGCGGCGCGGCGGAGGTTCGGGACGGAGGGCTACGACCGTACGACCATCCGCGCGATCGCCGCCGACGTCGGCGTCGATGCCGCCCTGGTGCTCCGCTACTTCGGCAGCAAGCAGGAGTTGTTCGCCGCCGCCGCCGACCTCAATCTCGATCTTCCGGACCTGACCGCCGTGGCACCCGGCCGCCTGGCCGGGGCTCTGCTCGCACGCTTCTTCGCCGTCTGGGAAGACGACGAAACGTTCCTGGCGCTTCTGCGCGCGTCGATGACAAGCGAAAGTGTGGCCGAGACCCTGCGGCAAGTGTTCGCCGCTCAGGTTGAGCCGACGCTCAGCGCCGTCGTGCCCGATCACCCACGCGAGCGCGCAGGGCTGGTCGGCGCATTCATCATCGGTTTGGCGACCACGCGTTATGCTCTGGCGGCCCCGGGTCTCGCCGCGATGGACCGAGACCAGATCACCGCCTGGGCCACCCCGGTCGTCGACCAGCTGCTGACCGGACCGGCCCCGCCCGTTCCTGATAGCGCTGCGGTCCGCCAGTTACCCAGGCGCCGCCCCGAGCGTCAGCGGGCCTCTTTGCTCCCGTCCGTGCCTTAGCCAGCGCCGGCGGATCGCCCGGCAGGCCCGGTGCCGGGGGACCCTGGCCCATGCCCGGCGCCCTCGCGCTCGGCAGCCCGGGACCCAGGCGGATGTCCAGCGCCCGCGGACCCGGCCCGCCGCCCGGCCGCCTCGGCGAGGTAGCGGTCCCCGTGTGCGACTGGGCTGAAGGCGAAGGCGAAGGCGAAGGCGAAGGCGAAGGCGAAGGCGGCGGTGAGACCGCCGATGACGGCGTAGACGCCTGTGACACTCCCGCTCAGGTTGATGGCTGCCGCCCCGGCCAGCGACCCGAGGGGGATGGCCGACCAGGCCAGGACCTGGGCGACGCTTACCCGCCCGTAGAGCTGGGGCGGGACGATCGCCTGGCGCAGGGCGACGGTGTTGACGTTGAGCAACATGTCAAAGCCCGATGACGCCGCTCACAGGACCAGTCCGGCCG
>JAOPYP010000130.1 GCA_025964635.1 Actinomycetes bacterium
TGGCTGCCCGGCCTGGCCGGGGGCACCACCAAGGTCGTCTTCGCGATCACCGAGCCGGATGCGGGCTCGAACACGCACCGGCTGTCCACCACCGCCACCCGGGACGGCGACGCGTGGCTCCTGCGCGGCACCAAGTACTACATCTCCGGTGTCGACGAGGCGGATGCTCTGCTGGTCGTGGCCCGGACCGGGGCGGCGGGGGCAGCTAATTCCCCGGACCGCAACGGGACCGCCTTGTCGCTGTTCATTGTCCCCGCGGACTCGCCCGGGCTGGACCGCACGGTGCTCCCGGTGGATCTGCTGCTGCCCGAGAAGCAGTTCACGCTGCATTTCGACGACGTGCGGGTCGGCCCGGAGGCGCTGGTCGGCCACGAGGGCGAAGGGTTCCGGCAGATCTTCCACGGGCTCAACCCGGAGCGGGTCACCGGCGCCGCGCAGTGCGTGGGGATCGCGCGCTACGTGCTGGCCACCGCGGCCCGGTACGCCCGCGAGCGCCAGGTGTGGGACGCGCCGATCGGCGCCCACCAGGGCGTGGCCCACCCGCTGGCCCGGGCGAAGATCGACACCGAGCTGGCCGCGCTGATGATCCGGCAGGCCTGCTGGCAGCACGATCACGGCGAGCCGGCCGGCGAGTCCGCGAACATGGCCAAGTACGCGGCCGCGGAGGCCGCGATCGCCGCGGCGGACGCGGCCATGCAGACGCACGGCGGGAACGGCTTCGCCACCGAGTACGGGCTGATGCCGTACTGGGCCTCGGCCCGGCTGCTCCGCGTGGCGCCGGTGAACCGGGAAATGATCCTCAACTACGTGGCCCAGCACAGCCTGGGCCTGCCCCGGTCTTATTAGACCGCCGCCTATCAGCCCGCCCGGCCAGGCCCGGACAGCACGACCAGGGAGACCCCGTGGACCTCGCGCGCAACCTCATCCAGCGGATTAACGTGGGCGACTCGCTGACCCGGTCCGCCGCCGCCCGCCCGGCCCACCTCGCCGTGGTGGACGGGCCGCGGCGGTGGACCTACGCGGAGTTCAACGCCTGGGTGAACCAGCTCGCGCGCGCCCTCGCCGCCCGTGGTTACCGGCGGGGTGACGCGCTGGGCCTGGCCTCGGCCAACAGCGCCGAGTTTCTCGCCGTGTACTTTGCGTGCGCCAAGCTCGGCCTGGTCTGCGTGCCCATCAACCTGGGCTGGCGGCCGGATGAGGTGGCCTACGTGCTGGACCACTCCGGGGCCCGGGGCCTGGTCGCCGAGAGCCAGCTGGTGGCGCACGTCCGCGAGGCCATCGTGAAGGTGTCGGCCATCGCGGACGTGTTCGTGGCGCCCGGGACCAGCGCCGCGTACGAGGTGGAGCCTGCCGACCGGTCGTGGAGCACCCTGGCCAGCCTGGCCGCGGGGTCCGCATCCGCGGCCGAGCCGGAGTGCTTCGTGGATGACCGGGACGCGCTCAGCTACCTCTACACCTCCGGCACCACGTCCTTCCCGAAAGGCGTCGTCGGCACGCACGTGGCGATCTACCTGGAATCCATGTCCAGCGCCCTGGATTCCGGCTGGAACGTCACCGACCGGTTCGCGGCCATGATGCCGATGTTCCACACCGCCCAGCTGAACGCGTTCTGCACGCCCGCCATCATGGTGGGCGCGACCATCCACGTGGTCCGCGGCTTCGATCCGGGCTCGCTGCTGGACCTCGTCGGGCAGGAGCGGATCACCCAGGTGTTCGGGCTGCCGATGATGTTCCGGGCCATGCTCGACCACCCGTCGTTCGGCGGCCGCGACCTCTCCAGCCTGCGCCGCGCCGTCTACGCGATGGCGCCCATGCCGGACCAGCTGATCCGCCGCTGCCTGGACGGCTTCGGGTGCGACTTCGCGCTGTTGTTCGGGCAGACCGAGATGAGCCCGGTCACCACGCTGTTCCGCCCGGAGCACCAGCTCTCGCACATTGGCGCGGTCGGCACGCCGATCACCGGCGTGCAGGTCGCGATCATGGGCCCGGACGGGGAGCTGCTCCGCCAGGGCGAGCAGGGCGAGATCGTCTATCGCGGGCCGAGCACGATGAGCGAGTACCTGCACAACGAGGAGGCCACCGCGGCGGCGTTCGCGCACGGCTGGTTCCACTCCGGGGACGTGGGCCGGTTCGGCGAGGACGGGGTGCTCTGGTTCGCTGACCGCTACAAGGACGTCATCAAGACCGGCGGCGAGAACGTGGCCTCGATCGAGGTGGAAAAGGCCGTGTACGCGGCCGAGCCGCGAGTCTCCGAGGTCGTGGTGGTCGGGTTGCCGCACGCGCACTGGACGGAGGCGATCACCGCGGTGGTCGTGCCCAAGCCCGGCGAGACCATCGATCCCGCCGTCCTGCTCCGGGCCCTGCGCGGGGTGCTGGATGGCTACAAGGTGCCGAAGTCGGTGATCGTGGTGGAGGAGCTGCCCAAGACCTCCACCGGCAAGATCCAGAAGAACGTGGTCCGGGATCGGCACACCGCGCACTACGACGGCTGACACCCGGACCCGCTGGGGACGCCCGTCCATTGAGCTCAGCCTCGTCCGGTTGGCTGCTCCCGGCCCGTTACTTCCTGGGCTTGTACCGGAGCCGCTTGCGGGCCAGCTCGCTCTTGCCGCTGCGCTCGTTGGCCGCGGCCGCTTGCCGGGCGGCCTCGAGGTCGGCCTGGGTCAGCAGCCCGTGGGTCAGCAGGTACTCGGCCAGCTCCCGCGGATGGCCGCGTTCCTTCCAGATCAGGCCCTGAAGCTGCTTCTTGTAGTCGGAGATGGCTCCCTCACCGCTGAGGTCCAGGGCGATGACGACCTCCATCATCGGCACCGGCTGCGCGCCGGGCAGGCCGACGATGAGTTCCTGGTAGTGGTAGGCCATGGCCAGCCGGGCGGCGGTGTTCCGCGCGAACCAGGCCCGGACCCGGTCCGGGGCGTCGGGCCGCGGCGGGCTGCCCCGCCGGCCCGGGGCGCCGTTCGGCTGGACCCGCTTCTCCTGGGTCTCGGGCTGCTCGCGGCCGGGCACGCTGGGCGCGGCCGGCCGTTCCGCCGCTTCCAGCCGCAGCGGGAGCACCCAGCTGCCCACGCTGACCAGCCAGGTCCCGGCCTCCAGCACCACCGGCAGGGTCTCGAAGTGGTTGGCCGGGGCGACCGGCAGGACCTGCCGGGCCGCCTGCTGCACGGCCCGGTGATCCGTGGGGGTGCCCGGGGTGTGCGAGGCCAGGTAGACGGGATAGCTGGGGTCGCGGCTGAACAGCTCCCAGCGGTGGTGCACGTAACGCAGCCCCGCACAGCGCGGCGACCGGTGCAGGCTCAGGTCCTGGTTGCCGCTGAGCAGACTGCGGTCCAGCCAGGTGATCTCGTCGGGTGGGCAGTTCACCCACTCGCGTCGTCCGGCTGACCAGAGAAAAAGCTGCTCCACCGCCACTATTGTGCCGTCCCCGGCTGGGTGAGTCGCCGGTATGGCCCGGGCCGGCGGGGCTCAGCCGGGGCGAGTCACCCGATTTCCACCCGGGAGCCCGGCGCCTGCTCGTTGGTGCCCCAGCGGATCACGTCGCCGTCGTGCAGCGGCTGCTCCCCGGCGACCGAGGCGCCGTTCAGCGTCATCCCGTTCATGCCCAGGTTGGCGACCCACCACTGGCCATCGGAGTAGGTGAACCGGGCGTGCTCCCGGGACACCGTGGGCACGTCGGGGAGGCTGATGTCGACCTGCCCACGGCCAGCCCGGGCCCCGGACAGCCGGGTCTCCGAGACCCGGCCGCCGGTGATCACCCGGAGCGTCGGGATCATGCTGCGGGCCGGCTCGGCCACGGTGACCAGGCCGCTACTGCCGACGGTGGCCGCGGTGGCGGTGTCAGCCACGGGCGCCGACGTGGTGCGTCCATCACGGGCGAACGGCCAGCCGGTCCCGGTATCGGGACCGGCTCCGGATCCGAGGCCTGCCCCGGCCGGGAAGAGACCGACCTGGGAGCCGGGCCGGGCCGCCTGGACCTCCGGCGGCACATACCCGGCCCCGGCGGGGGCGGGCTGGAAGCCGGACGAGGCGGCGGCCTGGAAGCCCGACGGCGGGCCGGCCTGGAACCCGGACGGCCCGGCTGGCTGGAACCCGGCGGCACCCAGCGGCCGGCCTTGCCGCAGCTGGTAGCGGCCCTCGGGCACGGACGGGTCGCTGACCAGGCTCACCTCAACCGGGCCGGGCCCGGCGAGGCGCGCCTCGTGCGCGGCCACCTGCTCCACGTACACCTCGGCGGCGCTCGTCTCGACCAGGCCGATGTCCATCCGCTCGCCCAGTGAGCCGAAGTCACGCGGGTTCAGCCGCAGCTCCACGGAGGTGGGGGCCAGCAGTGCGCCACTCGGGGTGACCACGAACACCTCGGGCAGGTGACGCAGGGCTAGCTGCAGCACTTCCTGGCCGTCGCGCCAGGGCCGGGTGGAGATCTGCCGGATCCAGGGGTGGTCCCTGGTCACCCCCAGGGCCCGCAGCGCGAGCACGGTCACCACGCCGAGAGCGGCCAGGAACAGCAGCACCAGGGTGCCGCCAAGGAGCGATCCGGTCGCCGTCCACAGCACCACCCAGCCGACCGTGACGGCGGCAGCCACCGCCCACCGCCTGCGGTTGCGCCGCGGAGCGCCGGGCGGCTGCATCCGGGGCATCTGGCCGCGGGGTACCGGGGCACGAGAGGGCCTGGGGGGCGCCTCCATGCGATCTGACATCACACCGTCCTTGCGCGCAGGCCGCGGGCGCGGCCACCTGTTCGTCCCTCCACGATGCGGATCCAGGTACCCGCAGGTCAACGGAATCGGCCCAGCTCCCAGACAACTGGAAGTTTCCGTCCGCCCGTTTCCGCCGGGGCCGGGACTGGCTGGGGGGTGACCTTCCGGCGGGCCGGCCCGTAGGCCGGCCCGAAACACTCAGGCGGCGGGACCGCTGCCCAGCTGGACGGTCGCGGTGTGCGACTGCCCGGCCTGGTCGGTCCACCCGATGCTGATGGTGTCACCCGGGTGGTGCTTGGCCAGGGCCGACGAGACGCCCG
>JAOPYP010000146.1 GCA_025964635.1 Actinomycetes bacterium
CCCGGCCGCCGGGCGGACGGCGCCCCTGCTGGCGGCCGGCCTCGCCGCGGGGGACGCGGTCGCGCTGACCGTCGAGCCGGCCGGCGGCACCAGCCACCCGACCACCACGCCGATCGTGGTCGTGCCTCTTTAGGGCGGCTCCGGCTGGTACGTCCGGCGTGGCCAGGCCGGCCGGCACGCTGGGTGGTGGTGGTCCTACCGTGGCCCGGGTGCCTCTACGGTGGTCCCTATGAGCGTGGCGAGCAGTGCCGCCGGCGCCGGGCTGCCCTCCGCGAAGGGCGCGCCGAGTGTCCTGGTGGTGGAGGACGACCCCAGCCTGGCGACCCAGCTGGTGCGGGGGCTGAGCCGGGGCGGATACCGGGTGGACCACGTGATGACCGGCCAGGAGGCGCTGGCGTCCGGCGATCCGGACGTCGTGCTGCTCGATCTGGGTCTCCCCGACGTGGACGGGGTGGACGTGTGCCGCCGGCTGCGGGAGCGCTCCGATGCCGGGATCATCATCGTCACCGCCCGGGGTGAGGAGCCGGAACGCGTCCTGGCGCTGGACGCGGGCGCCGACGACTACCTGATCAAGCCGTTCGGGCTGGCCGAGCTGCTGGCCCGGATCCGCGCCGTGCTCCGCCGGATCCGGCCGGGCGGGGAGGTGCTGCGGCATGGCCCGCTCACGGTCGACCTGCGCACCCGGAAGGTGACCGTGCACGCCCGCGAGGTGGCGCTGACCCCGAAGGAGTTCGACATCCTGGAGTGCCTGGCCAGTGACCCAGGCCGGGTGATGACCCGCCAGGAGATCCTGGAGAGCGCGTGGGACGCGCACTGGTACGGCCCCACCAAGGTGCTGGACGTGCATGTGGCGGCGCTCCGTCGCAAGCTTGACGTGCCGGGCCTGATCGAGACGGCGTACGGCAGGGGTTTCCGGCTCGGCGAGGTCTGATGGCCCGGCGCATCGTGCTCACGATGCTCGCCCTGATCGGGGCGTTGCTGGTGACCACCGTGGTGCCGCTGGGGCTGATCACTACCGGCCGCGAGGGGAGCTCCTTCCGCGAGGACACCGTGCTGTCGGCGCGTGCGCTGGCCGGGCTGGCTGAGGACCGGCTCGCCGACCGGCCCCCGGCCGGGACCGGGGCGGTGGCCCGGGCGCTGGCGCAGGCCCAGCGGGCCGGGGAGCAGGTCCGGGTGTACAGCGCCGGCCGCCGGCTGGTCACCGGCACCGGCGGCGGGCAGGCCGCGGTAACCGCCGCCACGCTGGCCTCGGCGCTGCGGGGCCGGACGGTCCTGGCCAGCAGGCCCGATGACCGGCTGCGGGTGACGGTCCCGGTGCCCGGGGATGACGGCGGCGCGGTGGTCGGGGCCGTGGTGCTGTCCAGGTCGTCCGCGGATCTGGAGGAACGGGTCGGCGTCCTGTGGACCTGGCTGGCCGCGGTGGCCCTGGCCGGCCTGGCCGCGGCCGCGGTCGCGGCGATCGCGCTGGCCCGGTGGGTCAGCCGCCCGCTGAGCTCCCTCGACGCCGCCGCCCAGCGGCTCGGCGGCGGCGCACTGGACACCCGGTCGGCCGCCGGGCACGGGCCGCCCGAGGTGCGGCGGCTCGCCCGCAACTTCAACGGCATGGCGGGCCGCCTGGAATCCCTGGTGCACGGGAACCGCGCGACGATGGCGGACGTCTCCCACCAGCTGCGTACGCCGCTGGCCGCGCTCCGGCTCCGGCTGGACGTGCTCAGCCAGGACAGCGAGCTGGACACCGCGGAGGAACTCGCCGGGGCGCAGGATGAGATCGCCCGGCTCTCGCACCTGGTGGACGGGCTGCTGGCCGTGGCGCGGGCCGAGAACGTGCTGGTCGAGCCGGTCAGCATCCGGGTTGATGAGGTGATCCGCGACCGGGCGGCGGCCTGGCGGCCGGTGGCGGAGGAGCGCGGGGTCGAGTTGCGCCCGTCGGGCAACGGCCCGGTGCCGGCCATGGCCGGCGAGGGGCACCTGGAGCAGATCCTGGACAACCTGCTGGCCAACGCGCTCGACGTGGTCCCGGCGGGCGGCCGCGTCCAGGTCAGCGCGGCCGCCGACGGGGACGGGGCCCGGGTGGTGGTGGCGGACGACGGGCCGGGGATGACATCCCGCCAGCAGGAGATGGCGTTCCGCAGGTTCGTCAGCAGCACGCCGGGGGGCGCCGGGCTGGGCCTGGCCATCGTGCACCGCCTGGTCACCTCCAACGGCGGTTCGGCTGGGCTGTCAGATACCCCGGGCGGTGGGCTGACCGTCACCGTGACCCTGCCCGCCGTACGTCCCGACCGGACCCGGCGGGCCGGGCCGGGATCCGACTGAGGTCGCGCTTTTCCTTACCGGATCTGAGCGGTTCCTGAACCAGTTCCCGGCCGCCATCCCAGCAGGCTGGAGACGCGGGATCAGGTGACCCCGCAGGGTCTCACCGGCCGGTGCTGGTGCGGCGGAAGGAAGTAGGCGGATGACGGGCTACCGGCCGGATCCTGGGCCCCGCCGCGACTCCGGCGTCCCGGGATCTTCCCGGTGTCCCTGGGGACGGCCCGGCCCGGCCCGGCCGGCTGTTCCCAGGGACCACACCGGCGGCGCCGACGGCAACGAGCGGCTCACTGCGGCGGCCGGCGCCGTGCTGCTGGTGCTGTTCGCCGCCGAGGGCGTCACCATCCTGTCCATCCACCAGCTGATCACCATGCACTTCTTCCTCGGCATGCTGCTGATCGGCCCGGTCGCGCTCAAGGCCGGCTCGGTGATCTACCGGTTCACGCGCTACTACACCGGCGCCCCCGGCTACCGGCGCAAGGGCCCGCCCGCGCCGCTGCTGCGCCTGCTGGGCCCGTTGGTCCTGATCACGTCGGCCGGCGTGATCGGCACGGGGGTGGCGCTGGGCTTCATCGGGTCGGCCGCCGGGCCGTGGCTCTTCCTGCACAAGGCGTTCTTCGTGCTGTGGTTCGGGGTGATGACAATTCACGTTCTCGTGTACGTCTGGCGGCTGCCCCGGCTCATCGGACCCGACCTGCGGGGCCCGGCCGGTCTCGCCCGGGCCCGCGATGTCCTGGCCGGGCGGGCCACGCGGTGGCTGCTGCTGGCGGCCTCGATCGCAGGCGGACTCCTCATCGCGGCGATGACGGTGCACCTGGCCGGCCCCTGGGCGGGGTTCCACCACGCTCGGTGAGGTCATGGCGAACATGGCGGGACCAGGACGGTGGCTTGTCCTCCGCCGGCCGCCCGGCGACCACGGGGAACACCCGGAGGGACCGGCCGCGGCGGGGCTGGCCCGGGACTCAGGCCTCGTAGTCGAAGATCAGCGCCAGGGCGTCGTCCAGCTTGCGCATGGTCTCGTCGGCGAGCTGGCCCACCCGGTTACCTGAGAGCCTGCTGCGGCGCACCCGTACGGCGGAGTAGGACTCCAGGTGCCCGGAGACCGGATCGTTGCGGCTCAGCGCCACCACGTAGGGGGTCTCGGTCAGATCCGGCCGGTCGCTGACCTTGACCACCACCGGGTGGCCGGTGATGGCGTTGAAGCCGTCGTTGCTGACGATGGCCACGTACCCGGCCCGGGCTACTCCCTTATACGCGAATATGTCACCGCGGTTCACGCGGCGCCCTTGCCGGCGCTGGGCGGGAAGTCGCCTGCGTTAGCCTCCGTCCACTCCGCCCAGTCGTGACCGGTGAGCCGGTCGGCTTCGGCGATCGCGCTCGCCGCGTCGCGCTGGATCTTCTCCCGCGCGGCCCGGGTCATCCACGCCGACATGGACAGCCCTGCGCGGTCAGCCTCGGCGCGAGCCTGCCGGTAGGCGCGCTCACCCATGCTGATGCTGAAGGTCTTCACGGACATGTTCATGACGCTAGCAACAACATTCCTGCTAACCGGGCCGAATACCCGATCAGGGCACCGGCCCCTCCGCCGGGCGCGGCCAGCCGGGGCGCGGGCCAGGCCTCGCGTGGCCCGGCCCGCCCGGCCGCGCCGCAGGTCAGGGAGCGGTCGCCAGGGCCACCGCGGCCTCGGACGTGTAGACCAGGAAGGTGAAAGTCTCCTGGAGGTACAACTCCACGGTGGACGCGTCGTGGCTGAGGTACCCGATCGAGACGTCCTGGCCGAGGCGCAGGTCGAAATCGCCGCCCCGGGTCGTGAGCACGAAGGCGCCCTCGATGGCCGGGGCCCAGATGATCTCCCCGCTGATCAGCCGCTTGATGTGCTCGTGGATCGGGTAGCCGTGGTCACGCGTCTCGCTCACCGCGGTGTACGCGTCGGCGCTGAGCACCACGGAGTAGGGACCGTTGACGCCCGCGATCCGCAGGTAGCGCAGGGCCTCGGCGACCGCCTCGGGGTAGCTGCGCACGTCACCCGGAAGCGTCATGGGCGGGTTGCTCGCCTCGTGCCTGACCCCGGCGATGTCACCGGCCGCGTATCCCTCGAAGACGGCCCGGTCCTCCGCGAACGCGATCTGCCGGGCCGCGTCCTTCACCGGCTGCCAGTCAGAATCCTGGGCGCCGCGCAGCACGTCGTCGATCGCGCTCCGGTCCACCCGGAACGGGACGCGGAACTCGTTGACCGGCCTGACGTCGCGCTGCCGGGCAAGCACCCCGTCGTGCGGGGCCTCGATGTCGCGAAGATGCCCGGTGCCGACGGCGGACAGGGTGCTTCCGCCGGGCCCGGACACGTCCACCACGCGCCGCCCCGCCAGGTGGCGCTTGAGGGTGCGGGTGGCCTCTTCCTCGATCTGGGACCAGGCTGCGTCAGAGATCGGGGCGAGTTCCCGGTGCAGGTTATCCATGCTGCGTCACTCCTCGTAGGCTGCCGATGCCGAGCGATCCGGTTCCGGGTGGTGCGGCCGGCCCGGCCGCCTGGTCGTCATCTCCGCCGTCCTCGGCGGTGCTGTTCTCGCCGGGCCCAGCCTCCGCCGCGCCGCTGTCCGCGGGGTCATCGGCCAGGCTTTCCAGCAGCGGCATCGACGGCACGAAGAACAGGCTGCCGGTCACCGCGCGGCTGATGTCGAGCAGCCGGTCGTAGTTGCCGGGCGGCCGCCCGGCGAACATGTTGACCAGCATCTGCTCGATCGGGGCGGGGGACCGCGCGTAGCCGATGAAGTAGGTGCCGAACTCGCCCTGGGCAGCATGCCCGAACGGCATGTTGTCGCGGACGATCTTGATTTCCTCGCCGTTCTCCGTGATGGTGGTCAGCGCGTTGTGCGCGTACGTGGGCTTGACCGTGTCATCGAGCTCGATGTCGGTCAGCTTGGTCCGGCCGACGATGCGCTCCTGCTCCTCGGTGGGCAGCGTGTTCCACGTGTCCAGGTCGTGCAGGTACTTCTGGACGATCACGTAGCTGCCGCCGGCGTACGCCGGGTCCTCGGCCCCGATGACCGTCGCCCGGACCGCGTCGTCGCCGACCGGGTTCTCCGTCCCGTCGACGAAGCCGATCAGGTCCCGGTCGTCGAAGTACCGGAAGCCGTGCACCTCATCGACGCTGTCCAGGATGTCGCCCAGCCGCGACGTGATGTGCGTGGCCAGCTCGAAGCACAGGTCCATCCGCTCCGCGCGGATGTGGAACAGGAGGTCCCCGGGAGTGGCGACAGCGTGCCGGTCACCGGCCCGGATCTCACGGAACGGGTGCAGTCCCGCGGGCCGCCCGGGGCCGGCCAGCCGGTCCCACATCTGCTCCCCGAAGCCCACCACGCAGGTCAGCTTGCCGTGGAGGTCACGGAACCCGACCGCGCGCAGCAGCCCGCCGAGATCGCCGCACAGGTCACGGACGGCGGCGTCACTGGCCGGACCGGGCCGCAGGGTTACCACGAGGAAGATCGCCGCCCCAGTCAGCGGTGCCGCCACCGGCTGGGTCACCGGCTGCGGTGCGGGACCGGCCGCGGGCTGCGGCGCGCCATCCAGGGTCATCAGCGGTCCTGGTGTTCGGTGTTCGGGATGTCAGGGGTAAGGGTCCATCAGGGATACCTGTGTCCCAAGGTACCGGCGCTTACAGATGAGGCCCGAGCAGGGTCAGGTCCGCGGGCGACAGCCGGTCGCGGGCGGTCTTCGCCTGATGCCAGTACGGGTAGAGCAGCGGCGGCTCGCTGACCTTGCCGAGCCGCTCCATCTCCGTGTCGCCGAGCTTGAGATCGGCCGCAGCCAGGTTGTCGGCCAGCTGCTCCGTGGTCCGCGCGCCAATCACCAGCGACGTCACCGCGGGCTTGCGCAGCAGGTAGGCCAGGGCGACCTGGGCCGCGGACACCCCGTGCTCGGCGCCGATCTCGATCAGCACCTCGACGGTGTCGTACAGCTTCTCCTGGTCGTAGACCGGCGGCTCGTTCCAGTCGGTCAGCTGCCGGGACCCGGAATCAGGCCGCTGGTCGCGGCGGTATTTGCCGGACAGCAGCCCGCCCGCGAGCGGGCTCCAGACCAGCACGCCCAGCCCCTGGTCCACGGCGGCCGGGATCAGCTCGTACTCGGCGTCGCGGGCCTGCAGCGAGTAGTAAATCTGCTGGCTGACGAACCGGGGCAGGCCATGCAGGCTGGCCGTGCCGAGGGCCTTCATCAGCTGCCAGCCGGCGTAGTTGGAGACGCCGACGTAGCGCACCTTGCCCGAGTGGACCAGCAGGTCCAGCGCCTCCAGCGTCTCCTCCAGCGGCGTCACCCCGTCCCACTCGTGCAGCTGGTACAGGTCGATGTGATCGGTGCCGAGCCGGCGGAGGCTGGCCTCGCAGCCGGAGATGACATGGTGCAGCGACAGGCCCGCGTCGTTGGGGCCGTCGCCCATCGGCATCCGTACCTTGGTGGCGACGAGCACGTCATCGCGGCGCCCGGCGAGGACCTCGCCGACGATCTCCTCGGACAGCCCGCCCGAGTACACGTCCGCGGTGTCGATGAGGTTGACCCCCGCGTCCAGGCTCATGTCCACCTGCCGCCGGGCCTCGTCCACGCCGGTCGAGCCGACGCTCGCGAACCCCCCGGTGCCGCCGAAGGTCATCGTGCCCATGGTGAGCACGGAAATCCGGAGTCCTGATCTTCCCAGCGTCCGATATTCCACGGAAGAAACCCTATCCACCCGCCTCCGGCGCCGCGCGGGGGGTCTGATGCCCGGGGCCGGCGCGGCCGCGGGGGCTGGGCCCTACGCGCCGGCCGGGTCCCGCAGCGCCTCGCGGGCCGCCGGGACGACCTCCTCGGCCCAGATGCGGGACTGGCGTTCCCGGTCCCCGGACGGCCAGAACACGAACGCGTTCATCTGGTAGTCCGTGTACAGGCTGGTCAGCGTCTCGATCCAGCGTTCCGCGGGACCGTGGAACGGACCGCGGTCCTCCGCGGTGATCAGCCCCATGACGTTGTAGAGCCGGGTGATCCGCTCGGGATCACGGTTCTCCTCCAGCGCGGCGGTGGTGATGATGTCGTTCAGCTCCGGCAGCCGCTCCGGGGGCACGTACGGGGCTGACACCGACCAGCCATCCGCCTTCGCGCCGACCAGCGCCGCCGCGCGGGGCCCGGCCACGCCGAGCCAGAGCCCGACCGGGTGCGCCGGGCGAGGGCCGGGCTGCACCGCGGGCGCCTGGTAATAGGTGCCCTGGAAACTGAACGGCTCGCCCGCCCAGCTGGCCCGGATGATGTCGATCGCCTCGCTGAGCGCCGCGCGGGCCTGGCCCGGTGTGCGGCGCGGGCCGCCCATGCCCGCGATGCCGTCGGCGAAGGCGCCCGCCCCCAGCCCGAGCTCGAACCGCCCGCCGCTGAGCACATCGATGCTGGCCGCCTGCTTGGCCAGCATGGCCGGGGACCGCAGCGGCAGGTTGGCCACGTTGGGAAACAGGTGCACCCGGCTGGTCCGGGCGGCCAGCCAGGTGATCATCGTGAGCGTGTCGAGGAACTCGGCGTTGTAGGGGTGGTCCTGGATGCCCACGTACTCCAGGCCGGCGGAGTCGGCGATGGCGGCGATGCGCCCGGCGATGGCCAGGCCGCCGGCGTTGGGGTCGACGTTCAGGCCGAATGCGGCTGGGTGGGCCATGAGTGCTCCTGCACGGTCGGCGAGGGCCCGGTAGCAGAGGGCCCGGGAGGTGGGCCCGGGCCGCCTTCCGCGACCCGGGTGAGAGCCCGGGCGAGCACGTCCTGCTCGTCCGGGGTGAGACGGTCGAGCAGCAGCCCGCTGATGGTCTGGGTGTGTACGGCGCTGCCCTGGGCGAGCACCTCACGGCCCGCCGCGGTCAGGGTAATCATCACGCCGCGCCCGTCCCCCGGCGCCCCGGCCCGGCGCAGCCAGCCGTGCCGTTCCAGCCGGGCGACCGCCCGGCTGAGCGAGGGCTGAGTCAGCCGTACCGCGGAGCACAGTTCGCCCAGCCGCACCCCCGGTCCGGGGGCCCGGTCCACCCGCAGCAGGATCTGGAACTCGTTGATGCTCAGCCCGCAGGTCCGGGTCAGCGCCGCGCTCATTTGCTCGGTCACCAGGGCGTGCGCCGCGGTGAGGGCCGCCCAGGCCCGGGCGCAGGCCTGCTCGTCGTGGGGTGCGCCGGGGGGCTGCGCCGCCGTCATGCCCGCCGCCGTCATGCCCGCTGCCGTCATGTCCGCCGGGCCTTACCAGCCGGGCCAGCGGGTCCAGGTGCGGAGCGTGCCGGAGATGTGCTCCTCTTCGTATTCGAGGTGAGCCAGCAGGTCGGCGCTCAGCGTCCGGAGCGCCGTGACCAGGCGCTCGCGGGTGGCGGGCTCACCCGCCTGGCCGAGCTGGTGCGAGGCGGCCTCCACCTCGTCGAGCAGGCCGGACACGTGCGCGTGGTCGGCTTCCAGCTTGTCCACCACGGCGCCCAGGGCCGGGTTGGCCTCGCGGAGCGCCGGGAACAGCAGCATGGACTCGTGGGTGTGATGGGAGTGGACGAACCGGCAGTGCTGCAGGCAGCTGACCTTCAGCTGCCAGACCGCGCTGCCGGAGGCCAGCGACCGGATCGCGCCGCGGATCGCGCTGGCCGGCCGTCCCTCTTCCGTATCCGCGGCCATCTGGCGGATCACGCCCAGGTCGTGGCGGATCATGTCGTGTACCCACGTGAGCTCGGCCACCATGGCCTCCCCCCGGGGGTTCGGCCGTCCCTGCTCGGTCAGCGTCATCGCGCCGCCCGCGGGCCCGGGCGCTGAGTTAGATACATACGCATGCATGTACCGTAGCACGCCCCCGGGAGAGGGTGAGCGGGTGGGTCTGGTCAGCCCGGATGGCAGCGGCAGGCACGGGAATGAGGCCGGGACGGGGGCCGGTCAGCGGGCCGCCGGGCCGGGAAGCGCGTAGCTGACCAGCGGGCTGGTGCTCTCGCGGGTCAGCCGCCCCTGCGCCACGAGCAGGTCCAGGTGCACCCCGGTCTCCAGGACCGCGAGCATCTGGTTGAACGGGTCGAGCTCGCTGAACCGGCGGCCCCGCCGCGTCCAGGGCAGGGCCAGCGCGGTCTCGTAGGCGGTGTGCGCCCCGGCCCCGATCCGGTCCAGGCACGCACTCAGCCGGTCTTCGTGGTGCGCCAGCAGGGCATGCACCCGGGCATGCGTGGTGTCCATCACCGGACCGTGCGCGGGCAGCAGGCGCATGTCCGGCAGCTCCAGGACCAGCCGGAGCGAGCGCAGGTAGTCACCCAGCGGCAGCTCCGCCACGACGGCCTCGAAGCCCACCGACGGGGTGATGTGCGGCAGCACGTGATCCCCGGCGAACAGCAGGTTCCGCTCCAGGTCGGCGAACACGGTGTGCCCCTGGGTGTGGCCGGGGGTCGCCACCGCCCGCAGCTGCCGGCCGTCCAGCTTGATCGTGGCCTGGTCCTTGACCCACTCGTCGGGCTGCTCCCACAGATCCTCGGGCTCCGGGAGCGCGCCCGCGAAGCCGGCGCGCAGCGCGCGGATCACCGGCTCGGCCCCGGCCCGCTCCATCCGGCGCACGTGCTCGCTCATGTTCTCGCGCCCGGCATCAGCGGCCGCGGTCAGCGAGGGGCGGTCGCCGATGCCCAGCGCCACGTGGGTGCCGAAACGGCGGCGCAGGATCACCGCCATCGTGTAGTGATCCCGGTGGACGTGCGTGACGAGGCAGCGGGTGATCTCCGCGGAGTTACGGCCGATCCGGTCGAGGGCCTCGTCGAGCAGGCCGCCCGTCTCGGCCAGCGCCCAGCCGGCGTCGACCAGCACCAGGTCGTCGCCGGACTCGATGGCGTAGACGTTGACCGCCCGCAGCCCGTCGTTGGGGAGCGGCAGCGGGATCCGGTGCACGCCTGGAGCGACGGTGAACAGCCCCGGCCCGGTCCAGTCCTCCGCGCTCCGCTGGTGGGCGGAACCCTGGTCTTCAGGGCCCTGGTCTCCTCCAGTGCCCTGGCCTCCAGCGCGCTGGCCAGCCGAGTCCGCCATCAACATCCCATCCCGGCCACCCCGCGTGTCCCGCCGCACGGGATCCCGTCGCACCGGAATCCCGCGGCCCGGGCGGCCGCCAGATCACCTCACGGCCCGGACGGCCCGCAAGTCGGGCGGGGCACTTCGCTAGCCCCAGGTCATTATGCCCGCCGGTCCCGGGGGAGGCCTGCCGCGGGACCGGGAGTGCCGTGCGGCGGTGCCCGCGGTGACGCCGGGAGGCCCGGTTCTAGAGTGGGATGGTGGCGATCACGATAGGGCTCGCCGGCGCGGGACAGCGCGCGGCCAGTGTGCACGCAACCTCTATCTCCTCCTCCCCGCGGGCCCGACTGGGCGGGGTCTGGGCGCCCCGGGCGGAGGCGGCCCTCGACCTTGCGGGCCAGCACGGCGCCACCGCGTTCGCCAGCTTCGAGGAGCTGCTCGACCAGAGCGACGCGGTCGCGTTCGCGGTACCGCCCGCGGCGCAGGCGGAACTCGCCGCGCTCGCCGCCCAGCGCGGCAAGGCCGTGCTGCTCGAGGTGCCGGTCGCCGCGGACCTGGACGGCGCGGAACGGCTGGCCGCGGCCATCGCCGCGGCCGGCGTCATCTCCCAGCTGGGGCTGGGCTGGCGCTACGCCGCGGGGATACGGCAGTTCATCTCCGAGACGGTGCCCCGGGTCTGGCCGCAAGGCGGCAGCGCCCGGCTGGTCTCCGGCGCGCTCGCGCAAGGGTCGGGCGCCAGCCCGTGGCGGGCCGGGATGGGCGTGCTGCGGAGCCTGGCCCCGCACCTGATCGACGTGCTCGACGCCGCTCTCGGCCGGATCGAGCAGGTCCGCGCGCACGGAGACCCGGACGGCTGGGTGGGCCTCATGATCGAGCACGCGGAGGGACGGTTCAGCGAAGCGTCGCTGACCGCCACCGCCAGCGTCAAGATCCCCCGGGCGGACATCGAGATCTTCGGCAGCGGCGGCAGCGCCGCCGTCGAGGCCGAGGCCGCCGTCGGACCGGACGCCTACGCCACCATGTACCAGGAGTTCACCGAGGCCGTAGCCAGCGGCACCCCGCACCCGCTCGACGCGCGGCATGGCCTGCGCCTGCAGGAGATCACCGAAGAAGCCCACACCGACCTCATCCGCACGGCCTAGCCGGCCCGGCCCTGGGAGCTAGCTGGACCGCAGGCCCAGAGCCTCGGCGGCCTGCTCCAGCGCACCGAGATGGTCACCAAGGCTGGCCAGCCCGGCACCCATGGTGTTGACGGCCAGGTGGGTAGCGCCCGCGTCGTTCCAGCGCCCCGCCTGCTCGGCCAGCTTGGTGGCGTCACCGCGCCAGCTGACCCGGCCCTCCAGGCCAAGCTGGGCCGGGTCCCGGCCCGCTTCCCGGGCGGCCGCGCTGACGATCTCCCGGGCTTTGTCGAGTTCGGGCCCGGGGCTGACCTGCGGGAACCAGCCGTCGGCGAGGCGGCCGGCCCGGCGGTAAGCACGTTCGGACTGCGCGCCGAACCAGACCGGGATCGGACGCTGCACCGGCCGCGGCGCGAGCCCGGCCGCGGTCACCCGGTCGAATTCGCCCTCATGGGTCACGGACTCCTCGGTCCAGAGGCGGCGCATCAGCGTGACCTGCTCCTCGATCCGACGGCCCCGGGTACGGAAATCCTGCCCGAGCGCCTCGTACTCCACCTCGTTCCAGCCCAGTCCCACGCCGAGCCGGAAGCGGCCGCCGGACAGCAGATCCACCTCGGCGGCCTGCTTGGCCACCAGCACGGTCTGCCGCTGCGGCAGGATGATGATGCCCGTCACCAGTTCCAGCGAGGTCAGCGCGGCCAGGAAGCCGAACATCACCATCGGCTCGTGGAAGGTGGTGCGCACGTCATAGGCGCCGCTCCAGCCCTGGTGCACGGCCGGGTCCGCGCCTACCACGTGGTCGTAGGCCATCACGTGCCGGAAGCCCAGCTCCTCGACCCGCCCCCCGTAGGCCCGCACCGCCCCTGCGTCCGGGCCGAGTTCGGTCTGCGGGAAGACCACGCCGATCTGCATGGCTGCTCCTTCTGCTCCGCTCAGGGCTGGCCGCCGCCCAGGACGTCCAGCACCTGCTGGCCGTACCGGGCCAGCTTCGCCTCCCCTACCCCGCTCACCGCGGACAACCCCGTCAGACTCGACGGTGCCTGGGTGGCGATCTGCCGCAGCGTCGCGTCATGGAAGATCACGTACGCGGGGACGCCCTGCTCCTTCGCCGCGCCCGCGCGCCAGGCGCGGAGCTTCTCGAACAGCGGCGCGGCCTCGGAGGGCAGGTCGTCCGGGGGCGCCGCGGTCTTCGCGGCCCGGGCCGCCCGGGCCCGGGGGGGCCGCTCGGGCTCGCGGCGCAACATGACCTCACGGCGCCGGCCGAGCACGTCGTCGCTGCCCGCGGTGAGCTCCAGCGTGCCGTAGTCGCCCTGCACCGTGAGCAGACCCTGGGCCATCAGCTGGCGGGCCACCCCCCGCCACTGGGACTCGGTCAGCTCCGTGCCGACGCCGAACACGGTCAGCGAGTCGTGCCCGTGCTCGGCGACCTTGGCGGTGCCGCGGCCGAGCAGGATGTCGATCACCTGCCCGGCGCCGAACCGCTGGCCCCGCTCATGCTTCAGCCGGTACACCGCCGACAGGAACTTCTGCGCCGCGATGGTCCCGTCCCACGCCTCAGGCGGCGACAGGCAGGTGTCACAGTTGCCGCAGGCTCCGGACTCCTCGCCGAAGTAGCCGAGCAGCTGGGAACGGCGGCACTCGATCGTCTCGCACAGCGCCAGCATCGCGTCCAGGTGGGCGGACTGGCGGCGGCGGTGGGCCAGGTCCCCCGCCGAGGTGTCGATCAGCTTGCGCTGCTGGACCACGTCCTGGAGGCCGTAAGCCAGCCACGCGGTGGAGGGCTGGCCGTCCCGCCCGGCCCGGCCCGTCTCCTGGTAATACCCCTCGACCGAGCGGGGCAGGTCCAGATGGGCCACGAAGCGCACGTCGGGCTTGTCGATACCCATCCCGAACGCGATCGTGGCCACCATGACCAGCCCGTCCTCACGCAGGAACCGGGCCTGATTCCGGGCGCGGGTGAACGCGTCGAGCCCGGCGTGGTACGGCAGCGCGGTGATCCCATTGGCGGTCAGGAACTCCGCCGTCTTGTCCACCGAAGCCCTCGACAGGCAGTAGACGATACCGGCGCCGCCGGGGTGTTCGTTGCGGAGGAAGGACAGCAACTGACGGCTCGGCTCAGCCTTGGGCACTATCCGGTAGGTGATGTTGGGGCGGTCGAAGCTCGCCACGAAATGGCGCGCGCCCTGCAGGCCCAGCCGGGCCGCGATCTCGGTGCGGGTGGCCTGCGTCGCGGTGGCGGTCAGCGCGATGCGGGGCACCGCGGGCCAGTGCTCGCGCAGCCCGGACAGAGTCAGGTAGTCGGGCCGGAAGTCGTGGCCCCACTGGGACACGCAGTGCGCCTCGTCGATAGCGAACAGCGACACGGTGCCCCGGTCGAGCAGCGCCACGGTGGACTCGGTGCGCAGCCGCTCCGGCGCCAGGTAGAGCAGGTCCAGGTCGCCGGCCAGGAACGCGGCCTCCATCTCGCGCCGCTCGGCGGGCTCCTGGGTGGAGTTCAGGAAGCCGGCCCGGACACCGAGCGCCCGCATGGCGTCCACCTGGTCCTGCATCAGCGCGATGAGCGGGGAGATGACCACCCCGGTGCCGCGGCGGACCAGCGCGGGAATCTGGTAGCAGAGCGACTTGCCGCCGCCGGTCGGCATCAGCACCAGCGCGTCGCCGCCCGCGATGAGGTGCCCGATGATCTCCTGCTGGGGGCCGCGGAACGAGTCGTACCCGAACACCCGGCTCAGCACGTCCAGCGCGCCGTCCGTCCCACCGCTCATGGCGGGGGCCGAACCGGGAGGCAGCACGGGGCCGATTCTATGAGGATCAGCCTGCCGCCGGGAGCCACCCTCGCCCTGTGCACCGACGGCCTGGTGGAAAGCCGCATCCGGGCGCCGGACGAGGGGATCACCGCGCTGGGCGACGTGCCCGGCACGTGGCTGGCCCGGCCCGGTCCGCGCTGGACCATGCCTCGGGCCCAGTGACAGGACCGGGGGAGCGCCGGACCGGCCGCCCGCGGGATCAGCGGCCGGATCTGGCCCAGCGGCGGATCGTGTCGATGCGCGCCTGGATCTGCTCCGCGGTGGCCTGCGGCAGGGGTGGCCCGCCGCAC
>JAOPYP010000156.1 GCA_025964635.1 Actinomycetes bacterium
CATGCTGCTCGCCGGGGTGATCCTGGTGGCCCGGGCGCCGGCGCTCGCGGGCCTGCGCCAGTACCACGGGCCCGGCGAGCACCTGCTGCGCCGTGACCGTGAGCCGCGCCGGCCCCGGCGGCCCGCCGCCAAGCTGAGGATCCGGCCGGGCCTGGCCAGCCCCAGTCCGGCTAGTCCCAGTCCGGCTAGTCCCAGCCCGGCCAGCCCCAGTCCGGCTAGTCCCAGCCCGGCCAGCCCCAGCCCGGCCAGCCCCAGCCCAGCTAGCACCAGCCCGGCCAGCACCGGGCTCGCCAGCACCGGGCTCGCCAGCACCGGCCCGGCCGGGTCCGGGCTCGCCAGCCCCGGCCCGGACGCCCCCGGCGTGGCGCACCCGGACGTTGCCGACCCCGACCTGGCGCACCCGCCGGGTTCGTTACCGGGCCGCCGGGGTCGCGGCTGAGGTGCCCGGCGGCGCCGGATCCCCGCCTGCCGGCCAGATAACTGTTTCATTACTTAACGTAACTGGACAGCTTCGCTGGGCAAGCTGGTGGCATGCGCTTAGCTCACGCCGGCGACCGCCACCCGAGACCGGGGCCGCCCCGGACCGGCAACCGCATCTGGCTCGCCACCTGCGTCGTCACTGTCATCGTCGTGGTCTTCGTTGCGGTGAAGTTGACGGGAAGCGGCTGCCCGGTTCCGCCGCGCGCGGACGGGTCCGGTGCTGCTGGGGACGCGGCCAGGTCCACGGCCGTCGCAGGCCGGGCGGCCGGGGCTGCGGGGGCCGGGTCCATGACCAGCCCGCTGGCCGCCCGGCCCGCGCTGGCCGGGTCCACGATCGCGGGCCACGCCGTGTTCTACGATCCCGGTCAGGCCGCGGGCAGCTGCGGGCTGGGCCCGTTCCCGGCCGGGGGGTGGTACGCCAGCCTGCCGCCGCGCAGCTACGCGTCCGGCCGGGCCTGCGGCAGCTACGTGGATGTCCACGGGCCGGGCGGCACGGTGCGGGCCGAGGTCGTGGACGTGTGCACGGCCTGCGCCGCGGGCACGGTCGATCTGAGCCGGGCGGCCTTCGGCCGGATCGCCGCCCCGAGGGCCGGCACGGTCGCGGTGAGCTACCAGCCCGCCGTTGACCCGCCGCTGCCGGGGCCGCTGATGCTGCGGGTCGCCCCGCCCGGCCGGCCGGGCGGCCTGGCCGTCCAGGTCATCAACCACGGCAACCGGCTGTCGTCGGTCGCCGCCAGCCAGGCCGACGGCGGGTGGCAGACCCTGGCGGCCAGCGCCGATGGCTACTGGACCGGGCCGCTGCGCCCCGCACGGGCGGGGTCCGCCGGGGCACGGGGCGCGGGAGCGCCGCTCCGGGTGCGGATCACCGACGTCGAGGGCCATCAGGTGGTGCTTACCGGGATACCGGCGCGCAGCGGCGTGCGGCACGCCACCGCCTGGATGTACCGGGCCCGGAACCGGGCGGCCCGCCCGGCCACCCGCCCGGCCGTCACGAGTACGTCGCCAGCCAGCCGTACCGGGCCGGACGCGCGCCTGGGCCACTGCTGACCTGCCGTGCGAGCGGGGCCCGGGCCGCCAGGCTCCGCACCGGGAGCCGCCGGCCAGGCTCTGGTGAGCGGGCAGGCATAGCCTGGCCAGACCCGCGCGGGCCCGGGACGCCGCGCCGTCCTGACGAGGAGTGGCCTAGTGACCGCCATGACGGCCGAGGAGACCTGGGACTTCCTGATGGAAGGGACCCGGACCGCGCATCTGGCGACGGTGCGGGCCGACGGGCGTCCGCACATCAAGCCGGTGTGGTTCCTGCTGTCCGGCACGCCCGGCGACTTCCAGGTCATCCTCACCACGGCCGCGGACACGGTGGCCGGGCGGAACCTGCGCCGGGACGGGCGGGTGATGATCTCCGTGGACGACCCGGTCCCGCCGTTCTCGTTCGTGCTCATCGAGGGCACCGCCGTGCTCAGCGACGATCCGGCTGAGCTGCTGGACGTGGCGACCAGGCTGGGCGCCCGGTACATGGGCGCGGATCGCGCGGCGGAGTACGGGGCCCGCAACGGCGTCCCCGGCGAATTGGTCGTCCGGGTGACACTGGCCCGGGTCCTGGCCCAGCGCGCCATCGCGGACTGAGCCGCGCGCCACGGCGGACCGCCCGCCGGGCGCAAGCCTGCCGGGCGGCAAACCCGCCGGGCGGCAAGTCCGGATTTCCGGCTAACACTCCTCTTATCGTGGTAATGCGGGGTGATACGGCCGAACTGGGCAACGGTTTTGTGCCGCGCCGAAGCGGGAAAGTACCACGTATGCTAACGGACAGGTCAGCGGGCCGGATCCGCGCATTTGCCTTGGGCGCCGCCACGCTTTTCGATATCACCGGCGCTGTCATCTACCGGGCGCTCCGCGCCGAGATGCCGGAGCCCGGGACAGTTCCCTCTGAAGGACCGTTCCAGCTCGCCACGAAAACAATCGAGGACGCGCATTCAGAGGCGGTCATGCGCGGTACCCGGACGAATGGCGCGGACGTTTCCGCGTGACTGACGATGACGGCGCCATCGAGTCCGGCCACCCGCCCGATCCGCGGCCCGGCCTGGGCAGCACGCCCGAGCAGCCGCCGCCCGGGACGCCGGGCCCGCGAGCCCGGCGGAATCCGCGTATCCCGCGTATCCCGCTGCCCGGCTTCGGGGTGGCGCACCCAGGCCCCGCCCCGAACCCCAGCGGGGCCGCTGACCCTGACCGGGCCGCCGGCCCTGACCGGACCACCGGCCCTGGCCTGGCCGAGCCGCCGGACGCGGCCGCCGCGCCACCTGGCCCGGCCCGTCCAGCCAGACCTGACCCGGCGTCATCCAGGGGCCCGGCCAGCGCACCCCAGGCCTCGCTGACCCACCCACCGGACGGCACGGCCGCGGCCGATCCGGCGGCTCCGGCACCGTCCGCGGGCCGGGCGGCCGGCCCGGGCGCCGCCGCTCCACCCGACGTCACCACTCCCCCGCTGGACATCGACCAGATCGCCAGCCAGGTGTACGAACGGATCGGTAACAAGATGGACCACCGCCCGGATACCGCCCAGGACACGCCCCCGGCGGAGCAGGCGATCATGCTTCGCGACAAGGCGCCCGAACTGTACGACCTGTGGCTCAAGATCGCCCAGGAGAAGGCGGCGACCATCAACTACGTGCAGCGCGCGCCGTACGAGGTGCCGGAACGGCTGGCGCAGAGTGGCCGGCCACGGGCGCTGAGCGCCATGATCGTGGTGCTCGCCTTCTGCGGGTACGTGGCCTCGCTGGGCGGTCCCGGACCCTACATCGGGGGCCTGATCGCGATCCTCGACCTGCTGGTCATGCTGGCCTTGTTCTTCGGGTTGCGGCCCGACCACCTGACCGACTCCAGCCGTCCGCGCAAGCGCCGGTTAATCCGAAGCCCCACACCCGGCGGGATCCGTTCACCCAGTGGCGGATGCAGGAACTCCCCCGAAACCGGGATCACCATTCTGGTGTAGCTATCCGGCCGCCTGCACTGGCATGCCCCGGTGATGGCCCTGCACAACCGACCAGAGCTCATCCACGGGCTCGCAGGCGTCTTAGGGCGCCGCTGAGTCTTTGCGAGACCTTTATCTGGGTAGCCGCTGGTTTGGCGGAGATTTTAGGTCTTCCGGTCTCCCCTCCGGGGCCCGCGCGGGCCTGCCCGGGCCAGCCACGGCACCGTCAGAGCGAAAGAAAGGCAAAAAAGTGCGCGGACAGCCCCTCCCGGGACTGCCCGCGCACTCGCAGAATGCCGGCCGTAGGCGGTCTAGCCGCCTGAGCAACCGGGTCCGGTCAGACCGGGCGGACCTGCTCAGCCTGCGGACCCTTCGGGCCCTGCCCTGCGGTGAACTCGACGCGCTGGTTCTCCTGCAGGCTGCGGAAACCGTCGGTCTGGATTGCGGTGTGGTGTACGAAGACGTCGGCGGTGCCGTCATCAGGGGCGATGAAACCATAGCCCTTGTCAGCGTTGAACCACTTCACGGTGCCCTGAGCCACGTGCTCTTCTCCTACGGGAACGATTATCGGGATCCACGGACGTGTCTCCCGGGTTGCTGCGACAGTCTGCCCTTCAACGGCGGGGCACTCTGTGATCCACGACTCCGGCTAACGGATTAACCGGCGCCGACACGCTCACGAACTTCGACGACAACCACCGACCATTGAACACCATCACGCCGCGTGGCGCTGACGGCTCGCCCAGTTGTCAGCATCTGCCCTGGTCAGCAGCGTGGGTCGCGGCGGCGGGAAGCCCGTTGTGCTGGGGGCCTGGAGTGCGGAAAACTGCCCCCTAGGTTGCTGCTCACGCGGAAATAGTTGATTACCTGCTCATCAGCAACGGAAAGAGTTGTGATGACCCCACAGCCTTCCCCGCCCAGCCGCAGCTGGCTTGCCGAGCTGACCGGCCGGGGGGTGCTGATGGCGCCGTCTAGATCCGCCCGGGTTCCGGCGCGTCGGGGTCGGGAAAGTCGACGCTGCTGCACATCATCGGCGCGATCGAGTGGCCCGACAGCGGCACGGTGGTGGTGGACGGGACCACCGTGACCGCGCTCCGCGGCTCCGCGCTGGCCGCTTACCGGCGGGGGGTGGGCTTCGTGTTCCAGCGTTACAACCTCCTTCCGGCCCTCACGGCGCTGGACAACGTGATCGCGCCGGTACTTCCCTACCGGACCGGCTGGGACAAGCGGGACCGGGGCCGGGAGTTGCTGGCCGCCGTAGGCCTGGCCGGGCGGGAGGAGTCGCTGCCGGCCCGGATGTCCGGTGGCGAGCAGCAGCGGGTGGCCATCGCCCGGGCGCTGGTCAACACCCCGAAAGTGCTGCTCGCAGACGAGCCGACCGGCAACCTGGATTCCCAGAATGGACGGGAACTCCTGGATCTGCTGGGGCGGCTGCGGCGCAGCAGCGGGATGACGGTACTCCTCGCCACCCACGACCCGCAGATCGCGGCGAGCTGTGACCGCCTAGTCCGGCTCCGAGACGGGGCCATCACCGACGACCTGGACCTGACCGGCGGGGTTTCTGCTGATGAGACGATCCGTCGCGTCGGCCAGCTGGGCTGACCCCGGGGTGACGCCATCCGCGGCGCTCACCCGCCGCCACCCGGCCGGGCGGGGTCAGCGCGCTTCGGGCCGGGCCCGCACGCCCGGGTGCGTTCGCCAGGGACCGCACCAGCCGCGGGCCCCGGCCGTGCTCGCCGAGCGGCGGCCCTACCTGACCCGGCGCGGCGCTTGGTCGCGTCCCCGGCCTGGTACGTGTCCTCGCCGCATCCGCTTATCACTCATCCGCGCCGGCCAGCGCCCGACGCGCATGCTCCGCCAGCTCGGCCTGGTCGATGCCCGCCAGCGCGAGCGCGCGGGGCACGGTGCCGGCCTCAGCCCGCAAGATCCCTATCAGCAGGTGGGCTGGCTGCACATCTTTCTTGCGGCCCGCCGAGGTGAAGCCCCGTTCGATGGCGAGTCTGGCCGACGCCCCCAGGCGCGTCGGCCGCGTGGGGGCCCTGCTCGGTTGCGGGAGGTCGAACGCCGCGGTGGATATCCCTGCCGCGGCCAGGCTGTGCTCGAATTCCCGGTCCAGCGCATCCCGGAGTGCCTGGTGATCGAGACGGCCCGCGGCCATGATCTGGCGGATGGCGCCATCAGGCCCGGCCGCGATCGCCAGCAGCAGATGCTGCGCCTCCACCGCCGCCGACCCGTCGTCACGGGCTTCCTCTCTTGCCTGCTCGATGTATTTACCGAACGTGGTCATCGTCACGCCTCCGCAACGCGACACCGGCGGCGATCAGCCGCCTGGCGTGCTTCTTATGAACCGCTTGCCGCGTCACGCCAAGCGCCTCAGCGACCTGCGGCCAGCCCCAGCCCGCCCGCATGGCCTGCTCGACCGCGGCATCCTCGATCCGGTCAGCCAGCCGCCTCAGCGCCGCCACCGCCGCCAGAGCATCAGCAGGATCCGAAGAAGCGGGAATCTCGGCACCGGACATGCAAGCAACCTTAATTGACTAACCTCAGACGAGTCAACTGAAGTTGCTTATCATCAGGTCTGCAGCACCCCACGCGCGAACCGGCGGTGGCTGGGCTCTGGCACCGGGACGGCGGCCCTTACCCGGCGGAAGTCCAGGATCCGGCCGGGGGTAGGTCAGCGGGCGTCGAACCGGGCCCGTACGGCCCGGGTCACCGGCTGAAACCGCGGCTGGATCCGTGGCGGCGCGGCTAGGGCAGCCCGTGCTCCCGCCCAGGCCTGCTGGCCAGATCGCATCCCGGGCCGGGGAACGGACCGGCCAGTGAGCCCGTGCCGTCCGCGGCTGCGCCCGCGCACGAGTGGGGCCGTGGCCCGCGCCACGTCCAGGAGCTGGGCGAGGTCCAGCGGGGACTCGGCCGTGAGCAGCCGCCTGGCTTCCGGATGCCCCTTTTCCGGACGGCCGATCAGGGCCCACCACTGCATGGTGGCGCGGCCGAACCAGATGTCGGCTTCCGGGTAGCGGCCCGCCAGCACCGCCTGGATGTCCCGCAACGAGGCCTCATAGCCGTCCGGGAATTCCGGCGGGGCCATTCCGTCCGCGGTCCAGCGGATCTCGGCCCAGACCAGCCTGCCCCGGTGATCACCGCACACCCCGGTGCGTTCCGCCAGGGCCCGTACCACCCGCAGGCCCCGGCCGTGCTCGCTGAGCTGATCGCTGCCGAGCTGATCGACGCTGAGGGAGCCGGAGCTGAGGGAACCGATGCTCGGCGACTCGATGCCAAGCGGGCCGGGGCCCAGCGGGTCAGTGCCAGGCATCAGCTGCGGGCTGGTGCGCGCGCCGCCATCGGCGACTGCGACCCGGACCGTCACGGGCCGCATCTGCCAGGTGAGTTCCACGGCGAAGAAGCCGTTCGCGCCACTCGCGGTGTGCCGGACCGCGTTGGCGGCCAGCTCGATGGCCACGGTGACGATGTCCTCGCGGGACGGGCCGCTGGGCAGCAGCTCGGCCAGCCAGTACCGGACGCGGCGTAGTTCCGCCTCCTGACCCGGAAAGACGCGCCGCCAGCGCTGGACGGGCGCCGGCGGCAGGGGTGCCCGGGGCGGCGGCCTGGCGGCCCGGGTCTGAGGGGCGGGGGCGAGCGGCATGGGTGGGGCAGCGGGTGCGAACTGCACGGATGGCGTAGCGGGCGCGAGCTGCACGGATGGCGCAGCCGGCGCGGTCCGCACGGACGGCGCAGCCGACGCGGTCCGCACGATCGGCGCCGGAGGCGCAGTCGGCCCAGGAGGCAGAGTCGGCGTACGGGGCGACGCGGCCCCGACCGGCGCGGGAAGCATGGCTGGCGCGGATGCGGCGCCCGCAGGCCCGTCGTAGATCTGCGGAGGGGCAGCAGGCTCGTACGCCCGGAGTGCCTCGTAGACCGGGGTTCCCGGGTAGGCGGGCACCTCGGGGACCGGCTCATACACCCGGGCCGGCTCGTAGGCCGGGGTCGCCGGGACCGGCTCGTAGGCCGGGGGCGACTCGTAGGCCCGGACCGGCCCGTAGGCCCGGACCGGCTCATAGGCGAGGGTCGCCGGGTAAGCGGGAGCCGCCCCGTAGGCCGGAGGCGGTGCATAACCCTGGCTCACCGGATAGCCCGGATCCGCCGGATAAGCAGGATCCCTCGC
>JAOPYP010000169.1 GCA_025964635.1 Actinomycetes bacterium
CGCCGTGGCCCGCACCGTGGTCCCCGCCGGGCCCGCGGTCCTGCTGGCCAGCGAGGCCCCCGCCGCCGGGGGCAGCGGGGCCACGGCCGACGCCAGCTACTCAGGCTCGCCGGCCACCGTGCCGGCCGCGATGCTCGACGGCGATCCCGGCACCGGATGGTCGAACTACTACAACAAGGCCGGCACGGCCAACCTGCGCGCGGTCAGCGTCTCCAACGCGGGCGACTGGGTCTCGGTGTCCTGGCCGTCGCCGCAGTCCTTCGACTCGGTCCAGGCCTCGTTCACGATCAGCGCCACGCTGGCCCAGCCCGCCTCCATCACGGTGTCGTACTGGGACGGGACGCGGTTCAGGCCGGTCCGGAACCTGAAGATCAGCCAGGCCACGGCCTCGGACCAGCCGACCACGCTCACCTTCGACCCGGTCCGCAGTAGCCGCGTCCGGCTGGACATGACGAGTGCGGCGCCCGGCACCGGTGCGGGGTTCCTGCAGATCGTGACGCTGCAGGTGCTCAGCGGCGGAACCGCGGTCACCTGAGCCGGCTCCGCGCCGGGCCTGGTTCCCGGCCCGGCGCGGAGTCTGGTTCCCGGCCCGGCGCGGAGTAACGTGATGTCATGGACGGTGCTGTGGTTGGCAGTGAGTACGCGGCGCACCTGACCGACACCGACCTGACGCTCCTGGCGTCGGTGGCCGGGGCCCCGGCCCCGGGCGGGCCGCCCGGCGCGGTTCCCCTCCTCCCGGCGGACTCGGATGCGGGCTCGCTGCGCCGCGACCCCGCCGCTATCCCCGGCCTCCTCGGCGATCCGCGGGTGTTCGAGGCGGTGTTCCGCTGGGCGGACACCAGCCGGCCACCCCGGCCGGGCGAGGCCGTCCCGGTGTCGCCGTTCCTCACGTTCGCGGTCGCGGTGCACCGCTCCGCCACCGAGCTGGAATCCGTGGGGCACGTCGCCGAGCGGACCGGGCCCCGGCAGCGGGTGCCGCTCTTCGACGCGCCCGCGCTGCGGGAATTCCTCGGCTCACCGGAGCGGAAGCTGTTCCTGGCCGAGCTGCTGGCCTCGTTCACCCGGGTGGCGAGCGGCCGCTACCGGGTCCGCGGCGGCGGCCGGACCCGGACCCGGCGGTTCAGCGAGCTGGACCCGGTCCGGCTGGCCGGGCTGCTGGACGGCGTGCCCGACGCCGAGCGGCCCGGGGTGTACCGCAGGCTCGGTGACGTGTCACTGTTCCTGGCCGGCGTCTTCCCGGACTACGCCACCCTGTACGGGGTCGGGCCGGCCGGCGTGGCCCGGCTGCTCCGCGCGGCCCAGGTGCCCGCCGCCGAGCAGGAACGGCTGGCCACCGTGCCGGCCATCGAGCTGCTCGAGCAGCTCGGCGCCCGGTGGTACCGGGCCGCCCACCACCTGGCGCCGGTGCGCACCGCCCGGCTGGACGTCGTGGCCGACGTGGCGGGCCGGTTCCAGCAGGCCCGCCGGGTCCTCAACCACATCGCCGACCGGTACCTGTTCGCGACCGACCATCCGTGGTTCGCGCCGCCCGCGCCCTGACCGGGTCCTCGCCCGGTGATCACGCCGGGCTCCGCGGGTGCCATGATGTGGCGCGTGCCCCGTAGCCCCTGGGCCGCCTGATGGTGGCCGCCATCGCCGTCGCCTGCCTCATCGCCGTGCTGCGCTGGCTGATGCTCGCCGGGCTGGCCGGTGCCCTGGGCGGCCTGGCCGGCCGGGGCCTGGCCCGCCAGTACAAGGGGACCGCGCCCGCGCCGCTGCCGACGCCGTGGGCGCTGCGCTCCTCGCTGCTCGGCCTGGCCGCGGCGGCCGGGCTGACCGTCGTGATCTTCAGTGCCCGCGCGCTGCTGACCCTCCACGCCCACCCGGAGGTGGCGGCGCTGCTGACCGTCGGCCAGGGCGGGCTCACCGGCGTCGAGTGCGCCGCGTTCGCGCTCGCCGCGGGGGCGCTGCGGCTGCGCCAGGCCGGGCTGAGCGTGCTGCCGCTGCTCGCGGTGGTGCTCGCCGAGGCGATCCGGGCGCACCCGGAGGGCATCATCCCGGTCGGCGGCGCCCTGCTCAGCGTGGTGCACGTGCTGCCCGCGCTGATGTGGGCGGGGATGCTCGTCTACACGCTGCGCGCCGCGCTGGCCTGGCGGCAGGATCCCGCGGCCATGCGGGGCCTGGTCCGGCTCTACGCCAGCGCGGCCGTGTGGCTGTTCGCCGTGGTGGTGCTCACCGGCGTGGTCAGCGCGCTGGTCCTGGTCCCGCTGGGCTCACTGCTGACCACCGCGTACGGGATCATGGTGATCGTGAAGGCGGTGCTGGTCGCGGCCGTGGCCACGGCCGCCATCGCCGGCCGCGGCTGGCTCGGCCGGACAGTAGCGATCCGGGGGGACGGCCCCCCTGGACCCCCCGCCTCTCGCCGGCCCGGAGGGAACGCGCCTGCCGCGCCTCCCGCCTCGCCGGCGAAACCGGCCGTGAGTGAGGGGCCGGCCCGGGCCACCCGGCTGGAGTGCTACGGCCTGGCCGCAGTGCTGGCCGCCACCGCCGTGCTCACCGTGCTGACCCCGCCCGCGGCGCCGGCCCGGGCGGCCCC
>JAOPYP010000178.1 GCA_025964635.1 Actinomycetes bacterium
GTGGCAGGTGCTGGGTTCGAACCAGCGTAGGCTAAGCCGACGGTTTTACAGACCGCTCCCTTTGGCCACTCGGGCAACCTGCCTTGCGCCGTCGCTAGACAGCACAGTGAAGGATAGCGGACACCCAGGGCTCCCGTCCCATCGCCAACCTGGCCTGGCCCGACGGCCATCCGGCCTGCTCCAGCGGGCGGCCCTGCGCGGCGGATGCACCCGCTCTCCCGGCGGCGCAGTAACCTCAGGTCGCGGTGTTCCACCGGCGTGGTTCACCCGAATGTTCCACCGACATTTTCTACCAGCATGCACCACCGGCGTGAAGGGAGCCGTCCATGGCAGACAGCAGCTTCGACATCGTCAGCAAGATCGACCGCCAGGAAGTCGATAACGCCCTCAACCAGACGGCAAAGGAGGTCTCGACCCGCTTCGACTTCCGCGGGGTCGGCGCGTCCATCAACTGGTCGGGGGACCACGGCGTGGAGATCCGGGCCAACAGCGAGGAACGCGCCAAGGCCGTCCTCGACGTGTTCAAGGACAAGCTGGTCCGGCGGCAGGTGTCGCTGAAGATCGTGGACGCGGCGGACCCGAAGCCCTCGGGCAGGGAGTACCGGATCGGGATCCAGCTGAAGGAGGGCATCTCGCAGGAGGATGCCAAGAAGATCGGCAAGATCATCCGCGATGACGGGCCGAAGGGTGTGCGGGCCCAGGTCCAGGGCGAGGAACTACGGGTGTCCTCCAAGAAGAAAGATGATCTTCAGACCGTGATTTCCCTGGTCAAAGGCAAAGACCTTGACCTCGCGCTGCAGTTCGTCAACTTCCGCTAGGCGGGCGGGCCCGCGGGCCAGGCGTCTCCCCTAGGCGAGCGTGCCCCGGCCGGCCCCAGGCCCCGGGGCACCGTCTGCGGGCTGCGCGGCCAGCCGCTCCTTGGGTGCCGGCGCGCCCGGATCGTGGGCCGGCGGCGGCGGCACGGTCTGCATCCAGTCCCGCAGCCGCCCGCGCTCATGGGTCAGGTCGCGCAGGTCCGGCTCGGCGTAACTGAACTCCGGCGACCAGAACAGCGCGTCGTACGGGCAGACCTCGATGCAGATCCCGCAGTACATGCACAGCGAGAAGTCGATGGCGAACCGGTCCAGCACGTTCCGGACCCGCTGGCGGCCCCGGCCGGCCGGCGCCCCGGCCCCTTGCACACCGGCCCCCTGAACACCGGCCCCTTGAACACCAGCCCCTTGAACACCGGCCCCCTGAATACCGGCCCCCTGAACACTGGCCCCATGAACACTGCCCTCCGGGGCACTGGCCTCCTCGGCGCTGGGCACCGGCTCCTTATGCGAGTCGATGTAGATGCACCAGTCCGGGCACTCCCGCGCGCACAGCATGCACACGGTGCAGTTCTCCTCGAGGAGCCCGATCACCCCGCGGCTGCGGGCCGGCAGGTCAGCGGTCACGAGGCGGGCCACCCGTCGTGAATCGCGGGCGCTGGCGGCCGGCGGCGCGCGCGGGCACCGGCCTGCTCGCCGGGCTCCTTCGCGCCCGGCCAGTCACGGTCACGCCGCGCGGTGAGGACAAAATTCTTCCGCAACGGAACCTCTCCGAAGCCATCGGGCAGCAGCAAGGGATCCAGTCCCGGGTGGCCCTCGAACATGACGCCGAACATCTCGTGTGTTTCCCGTTCGTGCCACGCCGCACCGCGGTAGATGCCGGTGGCGGTGGCCAGTCTCGGCTCGCCGGGCAGCAGGGTGCGCAGCACGAGGTGGTGCCGCCCGGCCAGCGAGTACACGTGCGTCAGCACGGCCACCCCGGCGTCCAGTTCGTCCACCCCGGTTAGCCAGTCGAAGAAGTCACAGTCCAGGTCGTCCCGGGCGCAGGCCAGGGCGGCCACCCAGCCCTGCGGGGGCACGGTCACGGTGACCATGTCGGGGCTTATCTCAGCGTCCAGCGCCGCCGCCCCGCCTGCCTCCGCGCTGGTCCCAGCCGGACCGGTTGCAGCCTGAGCGGTCTCAGCCTGGCCGGTCTCAGCCTGGCCGGTCTCAGCCAGGGCGGCGCGCAGCCGGGCCGTGATCTCGTCTGGGGTCATGGCCGTGTTCATGGGCGGCCCGCCCGGCGCCCGGCGGCGGGGCGCTGCCGGGCGAGCATGTCCAGGCCGTGCAGCAGCGCCTCCGGGCGGGGCGGGCAGCCGGGTACGTAGACGTCGACCGGCATGAGCTGGTCTACGCCCTTGGTGACGCAGTAGGAGTCACAGTACGGGCCGCCGCTGTTGGAGCACGCGCCGAAGGAGAGCACCCACTTGGGGTCCGGCACCCGCTGGTAGGCGCGGAGCACCAGCGGCGCCAGCTTGTCCGTGACCGTGCCGGCCACGATGAACACATTGGCGCGACCGTGATCCGGGCCGCCGCCCAGGGCCGCCTCGCCCGCCCGTGCCTCGCCCGCCGGTGCCCCGCCCGCCCGTGCCTCGCCGGCCCGTGCCCCGCCCGCCCCTGTCCCGGCCGCCGCTGCCTGGCCGCTCACCCGGCTCAGCCCGGCAGCACACTCGACCGCGCAGCAGGCGAGCCCCGCGTCGAAGACCCACAACGCGAAGCCCCGGCCCGTGTCCAGGACGACGGTGTCCGACGCGCTGGAGCCGCCGGCCGCGCTGATGTCGCGCCCCGCACGAGGCAGAGGCAGGTCCACGGCAGCCACCGGCCCAGAGTACCTGGGCCGACCTGCCCAGGCTGACCTGCTCACTGTGGGCCGGACAGCCTGGCCATCAGGCCGGCGAGGCGGCCCTCCGGTGAACCGGGGGGCCGTCCAGGACGTCATACGATATAGCCACGATGTTCACCGCAGCGCCACCCGGGCTCCGATGCCCACCGGGCGAACCGAATTGGTGTGAGATAGGTCACTACCTGATTCGCAGAGCCCTCCGCGCCGACGGAGCAGCGCAACCGCGCTGTAACATTAAGACAATCCCAACTCAGCCCCGGACGCGGTGCGTGCCGGGTGCGGCGTTCGCTGGCCTCGCTCCGCCCAAGGCGCCAGGCAGCGGCGCGCCGAGGAGGTTCTCCGACTGTGACCAAGCAGGTCCAGCAGCTCGATCGCGTCATAATCCGTTTCGCGGGTGACTCAGGTGACGGCATGCAACTCGCCGGCGACCGTTTCACTCAGGAGACGGCCGCGTTCGGCAACGATCTCTCGACTCTGCCGAACTTTCCCGCCGAGATCCGGGCTCCGGCCGGGACGCTGCCCGGGGTATCCAGCTTCCAGCTGCACTTCGCCGACCACGACATCCTGACCCCGGGCGACGCGCCCGACGTGCTCGTCGCGATGAACCCGGCGGCGCTCAAGGCCAACTTGTCCGACGTCCCCCGCGGCGCGGACATCATCGCGAACACGGACGAGTTCACGAAGCGCAACCTGGCCCGGGTCGGCTACACGGCCAGCCCGCTGGAGGATGGCTCGCTGTCCGGCTACAACGTGCACGCGGTGGCGATCACCTCGATGACCGTCAAGGCCCTCGAGGAGATCGACGTCTCCCGCAAGGAAGCCGAGCGGGCCAAGAACATGTTCGCGCTCGGGCTGCTCTCCTGGCTGTACAACCGCCCGCCGGAGGGCACGCTCAAGTTCCTCCGGTCCAAGTTCGCGAACAAGCCCGAGATCATGAAGGCGAACATCACCGCCTTCCAGGCCGGCTGGAACTACGGCGAGACCACCGAGGCGTTCTCGGTCCAGTACGAGGTCAAGCCCGCGACCCTGGCCCCGGGCACATACCGGAACATCACCGGCAACAGCGCACTGTCCTATGGCCTGGTCGCCGCGTCCCGGCGGTCGGGGCTGCCCTTGTTCCTCGGCGCCTACCCGATCACGCCGGCGTCGGACATTTTGCATGAGCTGTCCAAGCACAAGCGGTTCGGGGTCCGGACGTTCCAGGCGGAGGACGAGATCTCCGGGGTCGGGGCCGCGCTGGGCGCGTCGTTCGGCGGGGCGCTGGGGGTGACCAGCACCTCGGGCCCGGGCATGGCGCTCAAGGCCGAGACCATCGGCCTGGCGGTGTCCCTCGAACTGCCGCTGATCGTCATCGACGTCCAGCGCGCCGGGCCGTCCACCGGGATGCCGACCAAGACCGAGCAGGCGGACCTCCTGATGGCGCTGTACGGCCGCAATGGGGAGTCGCCGGTCGTGGTGCTGGCCCCGGCGACGCCGTCCGGCTGCTTCGAGATCGCGCTGGAGGCGGTGCGGATCGCCACCAAGTACCGCACCCCCGTGATCATCCTGTCCGACGGGTACCTGGCCAACGGCTCCGAGCCCTGGCGCATCCCCGAGGCCGGCGGCCTGCCGAAGCTCCGGGACGAGTTCTCCTTCTCCAGCCCGAGTGAGTGGAGCGGTGCGGACGGCAAGCCTGACTTCCGGCCCTACCAGCGAAACCCGGACACCCTGGCCCGGCCCTGGGCCATCCCGGGTACCCCTGGCCTGGAGCACCGGATCGGCGGGATCGAGAAGGCGGATGGCACCGGCACCATCTCCTACGACCCCGGCAACCACGACCGGATGGTCCGGCTGCGCCAGGCCAAGGTCGACGGCATCGCGGCCGACATCGGGCCACTGGAAGTGGACGACCCGGACGGGCAGGCCAAGGTGCTGGTGCTGGGCTGGGGATCCACGTTCGGGTCCATCGGCGCCGCGGTGCGCCGGGTCCGTGTGGCGGGCGGCTCGATCGCCCAGGCCCACCTTCGTCACCTCTCCCCCTTCCCGGCCAACCTCGGCGAGGTGCTGGCCAGCTACGACCGGGTGCTGGTGCCGGAGATCAACCTGGGGCAGCTCGCCCTGGTGCTTCGCGGGCGCTACCTGACCGACGTGATCTCCTACAACCGGGTGCGCGGGCTGCCGTTCCGCGCCGCCGAACTGGCCGGCGTGATCCAGGATGTGATCGACAATGTCTGACCGTGCTGAAAACGGCGGGGCTGCAAACGGCGAAGCCGCAAACGGCGGGGCCAACAGCCCAGCCAACGACGGAGCCCTGGAGGCTAGCCGGCGGCCCGCCTCGCTGACCCTGGTGCCGGTGGCCGACGAGAAGCTCGGCACCAGGGACTTCAAGTCCGACCAGGAAGTGCGCTGGTGCCCTGGGTGTGGTGACTACGCGATCCTGGCCGCGTTCCAGGCGTTCCTGCCCGAACTGGAGATCCCCCGGGAGAACCTGGTGATGATCTCGGGCATCGGCTGCTCGTCCCGGCTGCCGTACTACGTGGACTCCTACGGGATGCACTCCATCCACGGGCGCGCGCCGGCCATCGCGACCGGGCTGGCCGCCTCCCGGCCCGACCTGTCGGTCTGGGTGATCACCGGGGACGGCGACGCGCTGTCGATCGGGGGCAATCACCTGATCCACGCCCTGCGGCGGAACGTGAACATCAACATCCTGCTGTTCAACAACCGCATTTACGGGCTGACCAAGGGCCAGTACTCGCCCACGTCCGAGCAGGGCAAGATCACCAAGTCGACGCCGTTCGGGTCGCTGGACACCCCGTTCAACCCGGTCTCGCTCGCACTCGGCGCCGAGGCCAGCTTTGTGGCCCGAACGATCGACTCTGACCGCAAGCACCTGACCAGCGTGCTGCGCGCGGCCGCCGATCACCGCGGGACGTCGTTCGTCGAGATCTACCAGAACTGCCCGATCTTCAACGACGACGCGTTCGCGCCGCTGACCAGCCCGGCATCCCGGGATGACACGCTGATCCGGCTGGAGCACGGCGAGCCGGTCAGGTTCGGCGCGGACCTTGGCCGCGGGCTGCGGTTCGGCCGGACCGGCTCGCTGGAGGCCGTGGACGTGGCCGGGGCCGATCCGGATTCCCTGGTCGTGCACGACGCGCACGCCGCGGACCCGTCCTACGCGTTCGCCCTGTCCCGGCTGGACCGGGCCGACTTCGCGCACACCCCCATCGGCGTGTTCCGGCAGCAGCCGCGGGCCAGCTACGACGACTTGATGGCCGAGCAGATCTCTGCGGCCCGGGCCCGGCAGGGCGAGGGTGACCTGGCCGAACTGCTGGCCGGCGCGGACACCTGGCAGGTCGGCTGATCCCGCGGCCATGAACGTCCGGGTCGAGCGGGACGGGCCGGTCAGCACGGTCATCCTGGACCGGCCGGCGGCCCGCAACGCGGTGGACGGCCCGACCGCCGCCGCCCTGGCGGACGCGTTCCGCCAGTTCGAGGCGGACGACAGTGCCTGCGTCGCCGTGCTGTACGGGGCGGGCGGCACGTTCTGCGCCGGGGCCGACCTGAAGGCCATCGGCAGCCCGGCCGGGAACCGGGCCGAGCCGGATGGCGACGGGCCGATGGGCCCCACCCGGATGCGGCTGTCCAAGCCGGTGATCGCGGCGATCAGCGGGCACGCGGTCGCGGGCGGCCTGGAACTCGCGCTGTGGTGCGACCTGCGGGTGGCCGAGGACAACGCCGTGCTCGGGGTGTTCTGCCGCCGGTGGGGCGTGCCTCTCATCGATGGCGGCACCGTCCGGCTGCCCAGGATCGTGGGGCTGGGCCGGGCGCTGGACCTGATCCTCACCGGCCGGCCCGTCCCGGCGGCCGAGGCCCTGGCCATGGGCCTGGTCAGCCGCGTGGTCCCGGCCGGGGAGGCGCGCGGCGCGGCGGAGGCGCTGGCCCGCGAGCTCGCCGCGCTGCCCCAGGCCTGCCTGCGCAGCGACCGCGAGTCCACGCGCGAGGGCCTGTCCTTCGGCGAGGAGGCCGCGCTGGCCAACGAGTTCAGCCACGGCATGTCCGCGCTGGCCGCCCCCGGGCTGGCGGAGGAGATCGCCCGGTTCGCCGAGGGCGCCGGCCGGGGCGGCGCTCCGGCCTGACGGGCATCCCGCCGGCTCCGCCCCTAGCTCACAGCAGCCAGAAACCGTACAATTACGAAAAGTGATCCTCGCTGGTCATAATCGTGCCGCGGGTGACACTCGACGTTCGGGGGGACGCCATGACGCGACGCGCACGGCAGCCAGGCCGGCCAGGACCGGCACGCAGGACGGGGCAGACGGGGCGGCAGGCATGACCGGGCGCGCGGGCAAGACCCGCAACATCTGGCTGACCTGGCTGGTGTGGCCCATCCTCACGCTCGGCATCTACCACCTGGTCTGGTATTACAAGATCAACCGCGAGGCGCGGGACTTCGACGAGAAGATCGCCGTGGAGCCGACCCTGTCGCTGCTGGCTGTCCTGATCGGCTGGATCATCATCGTCCCGCCGTTCGTGTCGATCTACCGGAGCGGCGAGCGGATCGCCCAGATGCAGGAAGACGCGGGCATGGAGCGCTCCTGCAACGGCTGGCTCGGCCTGGTGCTCAGCTTCTTCGCCTCGCTGCACTCGCTGTACTACCAGTACGAGCTCAACCGGATCTGGTCCCGGCTGGGCCAGCCGGAGGAAGGCTCGCTGGTGGCGCTGCCCGTCGCGGTGGGCGCCCCGTCCGGGATGCCCAACGGGACCGCGACCGCCGCCCAGACTGGGGCTGCCCGGACCGAGACTGGCCAGCCTGAGACTGCCCAGCCTCAGGCCGCGCGGTCCGGCGGGGCGCCCGGCCTGCGGTCCGACGGGACGTCCACGAAGAACGGTCCCGCGGACGCGGACTCTCCCGGGGAAGGCTGAGCGCCGGCCAGGCTGCTGGCCAGCAACTCGCCACCGGACACCTCGTCCAGGCTCCGGCCGGCGGGCTCGGGCAGCACCCGGGTCAGCAGCAGGCCGAGGACCGAGACGCCCGCGGTGAGCAGGAGCGTGCCCCGCAGTCCCAGTGACGACTGCAGCACCGGGAAGAGGAACACGCCGATAAAGGCACCGAGCTTGCCGATCCCGGCCGAGATGCCGTGCCCGGTGGCCCGCATGGTGACCGGGAACACCTCGCTGGGCATCACGAACGTGGTCATGTTCGGCCCGAACTCGGTGAAGAAGTAGCTGACCCCGTACACCAGCAGGAACGGCACCACCGCGGTGGTCAGCCCCGGCACCAGCCCGATGATCGCAAAACACAGCGCCATCATGGCGAAGCCGATCAGCTGGAGCCGCCGGTGGCCGACGCGGTCCATCCGCGCGATGCCGAGCAGGTAGCCCGGCACCGCGGCCACCACGAAGATGGCCAGCTGGATGGCGATCGTGGTCATGGTCGAGGAATTGGGGGAGATCAGCCCGATGATCTGCGGCGTGGAGATCGTGTTGCCGTAGTAGGCGTAGTCCAGCAGGAACCAGCAGCCCGCCGTGCCGGCCAGCGTCACCAGCCACCGGCGGTTGGTCAGGAACGACCGCAGGCCCATCTGATGCGTGATGGCCGGGGTAGGTGCCGCGATCACCCGTCCCTCGCTGAACTGGGCCAGGCCAATGACCGCCGCGTCGTGGCGGCCCTGGACCTGGGCCTGGTAACGGGGCGACTCGGGCATCTTCCGGCGCAGGTAAACCACGGCGGCGGCTGGGATCGCTCCCAGCCCGAGCAAGATCCGCCACGTCAGGCTGTCACTGACGCCTCCGCCGAGGAGCACCAGCGCGATCAGGGGGCCCACGATGAGGCCGAGCGCCTGGGTGGAGAACACCATCCCGACCAGCTTGCCGCGGTCCCGGCGGTTGGCGTACTCACTCATCAGCACCGCGCTGACCGGGTAGTCACCACCCACGCCGAAGCCGAGCACGAAACGGAACACGATCAGCACCCAGAAGGACGGGGCCAGCGCTGAGCCCAGCGCGCCGACCACCATGATCGCCGCGACCAGCCAGTACACCCGCTTGCGGCCGAGGATGTCGGCGAGCCGGCCGAACACGAACGCGCCCAGGAAGGCCGCGAGCAGCATCGTGCTGTTGAGCAGGGCCAGCCGGCCGGAATCCAGGTGCCACTGCTGCTTGATCAGCGTGGCCGCGATCCCGATGACGAACAGGTCGTAGGCATCGGTGAAGAACCCCATGCCGGAGACCAGGACCGCCCGGAGATGAAATCGGCTGATCGACGCCTCATCCAGGGCACTCGACAGGCTCTGGGCTCGGGATTCCGCCACCAACGACCCCTTCGCGCTAGCGGGCTGGCCGCTTGCCGACCGCTCCCGTGACGAAAGTACGTCACGCAGGCAACGGGATACCGACGCAAAAGTGAACGGAAGATGAACGAATCGTGCGCCGCCCGCCGTCGTTCCCCAGTGTGACCACGTGGGCCAGGGCCCGCTGGTAGGTGGTGTGCACGGCCTCGCCGGCTGGCACTTCGACGTCGGGGTGGACGCCGGCGCCTTCCCAGTCCCGCCCGAGGCCTGGCCGGCGGCCTGGACGACGCCGGCGATGGCGCGGCCCGGTACGGCGTGCTGGTCGGCGTCTATCAGCCGCGCCAGCCCGGGCCTCCCGGCCCCAGGAGCGCGTGAAGATCGTTATTTAAGGTCCGGGTCCCGGAGACGCGGGGCGCCTGCCTGAGCCTCCGGGCGGGCCGGGTCGGCGTACACGCGGAAGCGCTCGCCTGGCTGGAAGCCGAATTTCGTACCGCCGGCCTGCCGCCGCCTGGCGGGTGCGGGACCCTGAACTGCGTCGTGGCGGCGGTCGCCGGGACTGCCCCGCACGCCCATCATGTAGGGAGCGCCCGGGCCGCCGGGACACCGAGCGACGGAGGCACCGATGCCCACCAACGTCCGCCCGCCCTACGACGCGGAGCTCGCGGCCGCGCTGACGCTGGTCAACGACCAGCTTCCGCCGACGATCACGCCCGGCATGATCGGGGCGCTGCGCTCCGCGCGGGTGACCTCCCCGATCGGGGAACTGCTCGAAGGGCGGAACATCAGCCACCGCGAGGTGACGATTCCCGGCTACGAGGGCTTCGGCATGACGCTGTCGATCTTCGCCCGCGAGGGGCACGAGAGCGGGCCGGGGATCTACCACACCCATGGCGGCGGCATGATCATTGGTGATCGCTTCACCGGCATCGAGGTGCCGCTGGAGTGGGTGGAGCGGTTCGGTGCCGTGTGCGTCTCGGTCGAGTACCGGCTGGCGCCGGAGTTCCCCGATCCGTACCTGATCGAGGACTGCTACGCCGGCCTGGTCTGGACCGCCGAGCACGCCGGCGAGCTCGGCATCAGCACCGATCGGTTCATCATCGCGGGCGGCAGCGCCGGCGGCGGCCTGGCGGCGGGCACCGCCCTGCTGGCCCGTGACCGGCAGGGGCCGCGGCTCACGGGGCAGGTCCTCATCTACCCGATGCTGGACGACCGCAACGAGACCATCTCGGCCAACCAGTTCGTGGGCGTCGGGGTCTGGGACCGTGGCAGCAACGAAACGGGCTGGGCGGCCTATCTCGGTGACCGGCGGGGCACCGGCAACGTGCCGATCTACGCCGCCCCGGCCCGCGCGACCGACCTGTCCGGTTTGCCCGACGCGTTCATCGACGTGGGCTCGGCGGAGGTATTCCGGGACGAGGCGGTCGCGTACGCCGGGCAGATGTGGGCGGCCGGGGGCGTGGCCGAACTGCACGTGTGGCCGGGCGGCTTCCATGGCTTCGACCTCATGGCGCCGCACGCTCAGATCGCGCAGGCGGCGGTGCAGGCCCGCACGAACTGGGTGGCGCGTCACTTCAGCGCCTGAACCTCCGCTTCAGCGCCTGAGCCCCCGCGCACCCGTTGAGGTCGTGCCTTCCTGATCCTGAGCTGCCGGATTACGATCTGAGGCAGGACAGCGTCGGCGAGGACGGGCATGCAGCAACTCGTGGGCCGCCTCACCGCTCTCGACCCGGAGGCGAGCGCCACTCTCAAGGTCGTGGCGTACTTCGACACGCTCGTCGGCCACGAGGTAGGCATCGAGACGCTGCTGCGCGGGGCATCGGCGCTGAGCGGCTGCCCGGTGGGCTTCGACCCCGGGAAGGCCGTCGCCGGAGTGCGGGTGTCACCGGGTGGGCAGCGCCTGCCGGGCGGGCCGCCGCGGGACTGGCCGTCGGCCGCCGCGGGCCCGGGGGTCATGGTCTGGCTGGAGCGCAGCGGCGTGCCGCACGCGAACGACGCGATGGTGCTGGAACGGCTGGCCCTCGCGGTGGCGATCAGCCGCTCGCGGACCCGGCCGGGCTCAGGCCTGCACCGCGCAGTCGAGCGCGTCCTCGATGCGGACACCCCCGGCGACGACCGCGCCACGGCCGCCGCGGAGCTGGGCCTGGACCCGCGCCGCCGGGTGCGGGCCGTCGCCCGGGACGCCGGCCAGCCGGCCGGGGAGCACCCGGGCAGCATCGTGTCCACCCCCTTCGGCCTGGCCCGCGCCGACATCGTGCCCGGGGCGGCCGGT
>JAOPYP010000238.1 GCA_025964635.1 Actinomycetes bacterium
GCCGGCCGACGGCCCGCCGAGCCCGCCGAGGCGCTGCTCGCCGCCGCCCTGCCCGCCGGGCTGCCCACGGCCGCACTGGCCGGGGAAGCGCTGGCCAGCCCGCCGGGCGACAGCACGCTGGCGGTGATGGCGGACGCCACGGTCAGCGGGCCGGACAGCGGCAGGCTGCGCGAGGAGTCGCCGACCAGGATCTGGTAGCTGCCCGCGCTGGCCAGCCAGGTACCCGACGCGGTGTCCCAGTGCGCCAGGTCGTAGGCGCTGACGGTGAACGTCACGGTCGCGGACGCGCCGGGGTTCAGCGTGACCCGCTGGAAGCCCTTCAGCTGATGGGGCGGCTCGCCCGCGGACGCGGGATCACCCACGTACAGCTGGGCCACATCGGTGCCCGCCCGGCTGCCGGTGTTGGTCACGGTGGCGGTCACCGTGGCCTGCCCGTTGCTGAGCGCCCCGACGTGCAGGCCGCTGTAGCTGAACGAGGTGTAGGACAGCCCGTACCCGAACGGGAACAGCGGCGTGACGTTCTGCGCGTCGTACCAGCGGTAGCCGACGTCCAGGCCCTCGGAGTAGTTGACCTGGCTGTTGGTGCCCGGCCACTGCGCGGCGGTGCTGGCCGGCACCTGGGTCAGCGACGCCGGGAACGTCATCGGCAGCTTCCCGGACGGGTTCACGTCCCCGAACACCAGCGCGGCGATGGCCGTACCCCACTGCTGGCCGTCGTAGAAGCCCTCGAACACCCCGGAGACCTGGTTCAGCCACGGCATGAGGATGGCCGAGTTGTCGTTGAGCACGACGATCGTGTGCGGGTTCGCCGCCGCCACCGCCGAGATCAGCGCGTCCTGGTTGCCGGGCAGGTTCAGCGTGGTGGTGTCGTGTTCCTCGTTGCCGTAGTTGTCGCTGGCGAACACGATCGCGACGCTGGAACCCTGCGCGAGCGACACCGCGGACGCCTGGTTCGTGCCGTCGTTGTAGGTGACCGTGACCCCGGTCCCGGCCACCCGGTTCTGGATCCCGGTCAGCGGCCACACCGTGCCGGGGCTGGTCACGGTGGCGCTGCCGCCGCCGATGGTCTGGGTGCCCGCGCCGCCGTCCATGCCGATCACCGCGATCGACGAGAGGCTGGAGGCGGACAGCGGCAGGAGGCCGTTGTTCTTCAGCAGGACTGTGCCCTCCTCGGCGCCCTGCAGCGCGACCTGCGCGTGCGCGGCCGTGGTGACGGTCGCCGTGGTGGACCCGCTCGGTGCCTTGTCGAACAGCCCGAACGCGAACATCTGGGTCAGCACCCGGGACACCATCGTGTCCAGGGTGGCCTGGCTGACCGTGCCGGCCTGCACGGCCTGCTGGAGGAAGTCCGCGTAGAAGTAGCCGTTGGGCATCTCCATGGTCAGCCCGGCGTTGGCCGACTCGACGGTGGAGTGGGTGCCGCCCCAGTCGGAGGTGACGAAGCCGCCGAACCTGGCCTGCTGGTAGAGGCCGGTGTTCAGCAGCGCCGGGTTCTGGCACGCGGGAACGCTGTTCACCACGCTGTACGCGCACATCACGGCGGCGGGCGCGGACTGCGCGATCGCGGCCTGGAACGCCGGCAGGTAGATCTCCTGGATGGTGCGGGGATCGACGATGACCGTGCCCGCCGGGTTCTCGATGTTGTACACGGCGGCGTGCTTGACCTCGGCCATCACGCCCTGGCTCTGGATGCCGCGGACGTCAGCCGCGGCCATCTGGCCGGACAGGTACGGGTCCTCGCCGAACGTCTCGAACGCCCGGCCCCAGCGCGGATCCCGGACGATATTGACCGTCGGGCCGAGCGCGACGTTGGCGGCCTTGCCCGCGAACTCGGCCCCGATGGCGGCGCCGTATTGCTGCTCGTACGAGGGGTCGAAGGTCGCGGCCGACGCGTTGCCGGACGGCATCTGGGTGACGCCGCCCAGGCCGTCGCCCACCCCGGCCGGCCCGTCCTGCAGCCCCAGGTTCGGGATGCACAGCGACGGGATGCCGGTCACGTTGCCGATGTAGGGGGAGGCGTTGCCGTTGCCGTGCAGCAGGGAGATCTTCTGGGCCAGGGTCATCTGGGCCATCACCTGCGACACCCGGGTGGCGACGGGCGCGGTGGAGTTCACCCACGGGCAGGTGCCGTTGCCGCCGGTGCCCCCGCCACCCCCGGAACTGCCGGTCGTGTAAACGCCGAACTCCCACAGGGAGTACCCGTACTGGGTGGCGCGGGCGGTGCCGTACAGGCGGACGTAGCGGCCGGTCCCGGTCACGGGCAGGGTCTGGGTGCCGCCCGTTCCGGTGGTGGTGGAGTAGATGGTGGTCCAGGCCGACCCGTCAGTGGAAGTCTGGATCTGGAACCCGGTGGCGTACGCGGCCTCCCAGTTCAGCGTGACCTGGCAGATGGCCTGCGATGAGCCGAGGTCGACCTGGAGCCATTGCGGGTCGGAGAACGCGCTGGACCAGCGGGTGCCGGTGTTGCCGTCTACCGCACTGGCCGCTGGAGTACCGGCGTTCTCGGTGGTGGACGCGGTGGCCGGCTGGTTCAGCGCCGCGTCCGTGGTCCCGCAGGTGGTGCCGCCGCCGGTGCCGAAGACCTGGAACTCCCACAGCGAGTACCCGTACTGGGTGGCGCGGGCAGTGCCGTTCATGCGGATGTAACGGCCCGTCCCGGACACCGGGAGGGTTTGGGTGCCGCCCGTGCCGGTCGTGGTCGAGTACACCGTGGTCCAGGTCGTCCCGTCGGGGGAGGTCTGGATCTGGAATGCCGTGGCGTAGGCGGGTTCCCAGTTCAGGACGACCTGGCAGATGCTCTGCGACGAGCCGAGGTCGACTTCGAGCCACTGGGGGTCGGAGAAGGCGCTGGACCACCGGGTGCCGGTGTTCCCGTCCACCGCCGCCGAGGCGGGGAACGCCGCGTTCTCGGTGGAGGACGCGGTCGCGGCCTTGTTCAGGGCCAGGTTCGTGGTGCCGCAGCTGGCCGCCGCCCGGGCCGCGGGCACCGCACCCGGGACGACCAGGGCGGACAGCAACAGCCCGGGCAGCAGCAGGGCCGGGACGGCCAGGACGGCGGCCCGGCGTAATACCTGGCGGAACCGGCGGCGGGCACGGGCAGCAGAGCGCATGGCATCTCCCGGGCGGGGGGAACAGGAGAAGTGCGAGACTTGATTTAAGCCTTAAATTTGACCGTAATTTAATGGCGGGGAAACGTCCCGTCAAGGGTCAGTCAAAAGCTGGGCCGCGACTCACCGGCGGGCTCTCGTCCGGTCACGGGAACCAGCGATCGTCACGGGCAGGCTCGTAGGGCAACCTTGGTAGGGACAGAGCCGCCCCGTGAGGACAGACAGACCCCCTGGAGGACCCAACCATGGCTCGGGTACTGATCACCGGCTCGTCCGACGGCCTGGGACTGATGGCCGGCGAGCTGCTGGCCCGCGACGGCCACGAGGTCACTCTGCACGCCCGCAACGAGGCCCGGGCCGGCGATGCCCGCACCGCACTGCCCGGCGCGGCGCATGTGGTCGTCGGTGACCTGGCCGCCCTCAAGGGCATGCGGCAGGTGGCCGAGCAGGCCAACAAGCTCGGCCGGTACGACGCGGTGATCCACAACGCGGGGGTCGGCTACCGGGAACCGCACCGGATCCAGACCCCGGACGGCCTCAGCCACGTGTTCGCCATCAACGTCCTGGCCCCCTACTTGCTCACCGCCCTGATGACCCGCCCCGGCCGGCTGGTGTACCTGAGTTCCGGCATGCACCGCGGCGGGAACCCGGATCTGGCCGACCTGCAGTGGGTGGGCCGGCCGTGGAACGGCTCGCAGGCCTACGCGGACTCCAAGCTGTTCGACGTTGTGCTGGCGTTCGCGGTGGCCCGCCGCTGGCCGGGCGTGCTCAGCAACGCGCTGGAGCCCGGCTGGGTGCCGACCAGGATGGGCGGCCCGGGCGCGCCGGGCGACATGTCCCGGGCCCCGGTCACCCAGGCCTGGCTGGCGGTCAGCGACGACCCCGCGGCCACCGTGACCGGCCAGTACTTCTACCACCAGCGGCCGCGCCCGGTCCACCCGGCCGTGTCCAGCCGTTCCGTGCAGGACCAGCTGCTCGCCGCCTGCGCCGAGCTCACCGGCGTCGAGCTGGCCCGGGAGTCCCCCGGGAATAGGGAGCTGTCATGAAAGCCGTGGTGTTCGCCGGCCCCCGCGCCGTCGAGGTGGGAGAGGTGCCCGACGCGGTCCTGGAGGAGCCGTCCGACGTGGTGCTCCGGGTCACGTCCAGCGCGATCTGCGGCACCGACCTGCACATGTACGACGGCCGCACCGGGGCCGAGCCCGGGCTCGTCCTCGGCCACGAGCCGCTCGGCGTGGTCCAGCAGGCCGGTTCGGCCGTGGAGCTGGTCAGGCCCGGTGACCGGGTGGTCATCCCGACCCACCTGTACTGCGGCGTCTGCGTCAACTGCGCCCGCGGCCTGTCCGCCGCCTGCCTGCGGGTCCGCCCCGGCGGGTTCGGCGCCGCCTACGGGTACGCCGGGATGGGCCCGTACCGCGGGGCCCAGGCCGAGCTGCTCCGGGTGCCTTACGCCGACGCCAACTGCATCCCGGTGCCCGGCGAGCCAGGCGACGACCTCGAGGACGACCTGCTGATGCTGGCGGACGCGTTCGTGACCGGCTGGCATGCGACCGAGCTGGCCCGGGTCTTCCCGGGCTGCACCGCGGCGGTGTTCGGCGCGGGCACGATCGGGCTGCTCTCCGCGTACAGCTGCCTGCTCAAGGGCGCGGACGTGGTGTACGTCGTGGATTACATCCCGGAGCGGCTGGAGATGGCGGCCCGGCTGGGCGCCGTCCCGGTGGACTTCCGGGCGGGGGACCCGGTGGAGCAGATCCGGGCGCTGCGCCGGTCCCAGGGCCTGCCGCCGGGCGAGGAACCGATGAACGGGGTGGACATCGTCATCGACGCGGTGGGCTTCCAGGCCCGCGACCGCGCGGCCCCGGACCAGGAGAACCCTGCGCAGGTGATCGGCGACCTGGCCCGGCTGGTCAACCCCACCGGGCACGCCGGCATCGCCGGCGTGTACGCGGAGAAGGATCTGCACCCGGCCCCGCAGGGGACCGCCGACGGCCACCTGACCGTGCCGTGGGCCACATTCTTCTCCAAGGGCGTGTCGGTCGGATTCGGCCGCACCCATGACCGCCGCTACACGGTGCTGCTGCGTGACATGATCCTGTCCGGCCGGGCCCGCCCTGCGCCGATCGTCACCCACCACGGCGGGCTGGACGATGCCCCGTCCCTCTACCAGGCGTTCGACCGGCGCGCCGACGGCGTGATCAAGGCTGTCCTGCACCCGTGACCGACGCCGCCAGGGCCGGCGGGGGAGCGTCCAGGGCACAGTGCAGCGCCGGTGCGGGCCGCGTTCCCGGCTGGGCCGCCCCGGGAGCCCGCGCCGGGTTGCGGATGGTGAAGAAGGCCAGCACGCCGCCGGCCACGCACAGCCCGGCCGAGATGAGCGACGCGGTGTGGAACCCGGCCGAGAACACCGGCGGGTCCCGGTACGCGTCGCCGGTGATCCCGCCCGCGGCGGGCAGCAGCGCCACGGCGATGAGGGCGGCTGCCCGGGCCACGTCATTGTTGACCGCCGACGCGATGCCCGCGTGCTCGGACGGGACGGCTTCGAGCACGGTGGAGGTGAGCGGGGCCACCGTCACGGCCAGGCCGAAACCGAACACCACCACCGCGGGCAGCACCTCGGTCAGGTAGTCGCCGGATCCGCTGATCCGGGCGAACAGGGCCAGGCCGATCCCGACCAGCACCGGGCCCACGGTCATCTGCAGCCGGGGGCCGATCCGCGCCGCCAGCGCGCCGGAGCGCGACGACAGCGCGAACGTGATCGCGGTGACCGGGAGCAGCGAGATGCCCGCCTGCAGCGCGGTGTACCCGGACACCTGCTGCAGCTCGATGGGCAGGAGGAACAGCGCCCCGCCGATCCCGCCGTACACCACGAACGTGATCACGTTGGTCGCGGTGAACTGGGTCGACGCGAACAGGTTGAGCGGCAGCATGGGCGACGCCGTCCGCCGTTCCTGCCAGGCGAAGGCGCCGAGCAGCGCCACCCCGCCGAGCAGCGCGGCCAGGACCGCCGGGCTGATCCAGTGGCCGCCCGGACCCTGGATCAGCCCGTAGGTGAGCCCGACCAGGCCCAGCGTGACCAGCGTGCCGCCCCGCACGTCGATCGGCCCGGTGGCCCCCGGGTCGCGGGACTCCGGGACGTGCCGCAGGGTCACCGCGACCACGAGCGCGGCCAGCGGCAGGTTGATGACGAAGATCAGCCGCCAGGACGCAGCCTGGACCAGGTACCCGCCGATGAACGGGCCGATCGCGGTCCCGACTCCGCTGAACCCGGACCACGCGCCGATGGCCTTGCCCCGGTCGTCGGGCCGGAACACCGCTTCCAGGATGGCCAGGCTGCCCGGGGTCAGCAGCGCCGCGCCCACGCCCTGCAGGGCCCGGGCCAGGATCAGGAACGCCGAGTCCGGCGCGACCGAGCACAGCAGCGACGCGACCGCGAACCAGACGACGCCGATCAGGAAGACCTTCTTGCGGCCGTACTTGTCGCCCAGCGCCCCGGCCAGGAGCAGCAGCCCGGCCAGCGTCATCGTGTAGGCCGTCACCACCCACTGCAGCGCGGCCAGCCCCACGTTGAAGTCACGGCCGATGGCGGGCAGCGCGATGCCGACCACGGTGGCGTCGATCGAGGCGATCGCCGATCCCAGCACGGTCGCGAGCAGCACCCAGCGGCCCCGCGCGCTGGCCAGGACCAGCCCGCCCGCGTCCTCCGCCGCCGGCGCGCTCACCGCACCGTCAGCGCGGTCGTGCCCGGCGGCCGGTCCCGGCCGTCATGCCCCGCCTGGGTGAGCCTGCCGCCCAGCGGGGCCATCATGATCGCGGCCCGGTGCACAGTCACCAGCACCTCCCCGCGCGCAGGCCGCTACCGAGCCTGCTGGTCGGCGAGCTGCGCCGGCCCGCCCCGGCGTGCGCTCGCAGCGCGATCTTTCCGTCCCCTGGGGATCTGCCCCTTTTACGCAACGAAAACCGTCCGTCCCAGCGCCCTTTACCTCGCCCGGCGGGTCGCGGGGCGGCTGGCCGGGCCCGTCCAGCGTACGGTCGATCCACCGACTGGCGGAGGAGGACGTGATATGGACCTGGGCCTGGAAGGGCGCACCGCGGTGGTGACCGGCGCGAGCCGGGGGATCGGGCTGGCCATCGTGCGGGCGCTGGCCGAGGCCGGGGCGCTGGTCATCGCCGGGGCCAGGGGCTCATCCCCCGAACTCGGCGAGCTGGTGCGCACCCGATCGGTGCAGGCGCTAGCCGTGGATCTGGCGGATCCCGCTGGGGCAGGCCAGCTGACCGCGCTGGCCGGCGACCGCATCGACATCCTGGTCAACAACGTGGGGGCCGCCCCGGCCCGGACCGGCGGGTTCCTCGCCATCACCGACGACGACTGGCAGGCCTCGATCACGCTCAACCTGATGACGGCGGTCCGCACGACGCGCGCCGTGCTGCCCCTGATGCTGGCCGCGGGCCAGGGCGTGATCGTCAATACGTGCTCGGTCAACGCCCGGCTGCCCGACCCGGCGGTGATGGACTACAGCGCGGCCAAGGCTGGTCTGGCCAGCTTCTCCAAGTCGCTGTCCAAAGAGGTCGGCCCGCACGGCATCCGGGTTAACACGGTGAGCCCGGGCCCGGTCGCCACCGACCTGTGGCTGGGCCGGAGCGGGGTCGCCGCGACGGTCAGCGCGGCGACCGGCGCCCGGCCCGAGGACGTGGAGCACGACGCCGCCCGCCAGATGGTGACCGGCCGCTTCACCCGCCCCGAGGAAGTCGCCGACCTGGTGGTATTCCTGGCCAGCGACCGCACCGCGAACGTGACCGGCGCCGACTTCACTATCGACGGTGGCCTCATCACGACGCTGTAAGCAGGCCGCCTCAGGCGTGGCGTCCGGCCAGGTCCTGCCAGGTCCGGCCGGTGCGCACGCTGGCCGGGTGCCCGGCCACGATGTCCGAGCCGGGCTGGGCGGCGTCGTCGCGGGTCTTGACCAGGATCCAGCGGCGCGGTCCGGTCCGGGTCAGCCCGAACCCGCCGGTGAGCTTGCGGCCATGCAGCACGAAGGACAGGTGCCCTGGCTCGTCGCGCAGGATGTCGGCGGGGCCCTCGTCCCAGATGATCACCGCGCCGCTGCCCCGCGCCTGGCCCTCGTGCACGCCCTCGAATTCGCCCGCCTCCAGGGTGTGGTCCTCGACCGGCACGGCGAGCCGCCGGACGGCGGGGTCGAGGGACGGGCCCCGGGGAACGGCCCAGGAGCGGAGCACCTCGCCGAACCGGAGCCGCAGGTCGAAGTGCAGCGTGGTCGCGTCGTGCAACTGCACGACGAAGCGGGAGGCGCTCACCCCGCGACCGTACCCTCCGCCTGCGCACCCAGCGTCATCGCCTCACCCCGGCGCAGCCCCGGCTGGAGCTCACGCTGGAGCAGCACCGTGTCCACCCACCGGCCGTGCTTGTACCCGACCCGCCTCAGCCGGCCCGCGTCCGCGAACCCGCAGGCCCGGTGCAGCGCCACCGACGCAGGATCCCCGGAATCGGCGATCACCGCGATGACCTGCCGCACCCCGGCGTCGGCGCACCCGGTCAGCAGGGACTCCAGCAACCGCCGGCCCAGCCCCCGGCCCCGCTGCCCCGGCGCCAGGTACAC
>JAOPYP010000246.1 GCA_025964635.1 Actinomycetes bacterium
GGCCGGACCCCGCGGCGGCGGGCATGTCCCTCGGCGGCGACCTGTCCTTCACCCCGCAGGAACTCGCGGCCGGGGCGCAGTTCACCTACCGCGGGCAGCAGCAGAGCCCGGTCACGATCATGAGGGAAAACGGCGCCAACTACGTGCGGATGCGGCTCTGGGTGAGCCCGCCCGCGGGCTACAGCAGCCTGGCCGTCGACCTGGCCCTAGCCCGCCAGGTGCGCGCGGCCGGCATGAAGATCTACCTCGACATCATGTACTCCGACTTCTGGGCCGACCCGCAGCACCAGAACATCCCCGCGGCGTGGCAGGGCCAGAACCTGACCCAGCTCACCGCGACCGTGCAGTCTTATACCCAGCAGGTGATCAGCGCGTTCGCGAAGCAGGGCACGCCGGCGGACATGGTGTCGATCGGGAACGAGATCCGCAACGGCATCCTGTGGCCGGTCGGCCAGGTGAACGACCCGTCCAGCCCGGCGGACTACGTCAACCTGGCCACGCTGCTCAAGGCGGGCGTGGCCGGCGCCCGGGCGGCCAACCCGCCGGGCCACCAGCTGCTGATCATGATGCATTACGACCAGGGCGGTAACAGCGCGCTCAGCCAGGCCTTCTTCCAGAACCTGGTATCCCAGGGCGTGCCGTTCGATGTGATGGGGCTGTCCTACTACCCGTTCTTCCACGGCACGCTCTCGCAGATGAAGGCGAACGTGGACGCGCTGGCCACCCAGTTCCACAAGAAGATCGTGATCGCGGAGACCCAGTACGCGTGGACGCTGGCCAACGGCAATAGCCCGGTCGGGGACAGCACCGGCAACTTCGTCTGGGAGCCCAGCCAGCTCTCCACCGGGTACCCGGCCAGTCCCGGCGGCCAGCTGTCGTTCGTGACCGACGAGGTGTCGATCCTGGCCCAGATCCCCGGCGGGCTGGGGGCGGGGCTGTTCTACTGGGCGCCGGACTGGATCCCCGGCGTGCCGTGGGAGCCCGGGAACGGTATCGGCACCCCGAACGCCAACCTCACGCTGTTCAACTCCCAGGGCGTGGCCCTGCCGTCGATCGGGATCTTCCGGAACCCGGCCGCGGTGTGCCAGAGCTATGACCCCTGGGACGTGCCCTGTGTTGTCGGCGGCTGAGCGTGGCCGGCACCTGAACGTCCTGGGCGGCTGACGCAGCAGACCGGTGCCCCGGCGGCCCGCAGCCGCCGGGACACCGGCACGGCCGGATCCCGGGCTTAGCGGCCGGGCTGGTCAGAGGCCCGGTGCGGGGCGCTGAGCCGGAACAGGTTGATCAGCTGGCAGAGCAGGGCCACGGCGGTGAGCAGCCCCATGCTCAGGGTCGCCCCGTCCTTCCCGGTGTTCACGAACGCCGCGCCGCTGCCGGCCGCCCCCAGCACAGCCAGCAGGCTGACCACCGAGGTGACCAGGAAGAACCCGGCGCGGGCCACCACGGCCCGGACTACCAGGACGATCGAGCCGAGCAGCAGCAGCAGGCCCAGCCCGGCGTGTACCGCCAGTCCGGCCGGCCCGTTAGCCAGGGCCCGGCCGACCGCCGCGAGCACGCCGCCACCCTGATCGCGGGCGGGCACGGTGACGTAGAGGCTGACGTACAGGCCCAGCGCGTACTCGACGAGCAGCCCGACCGACACGCCGAGGCTGGCCCGGCGGACGGCCTCATCGCCGCCGGCTCTGGGGCGGCCCTCGGGGCGCCGGGCTACCGGGATTCCGGACGTGCCTGTGGTCTCGCGCACCGTGATCCACCACTTCCGCCAGCTGGATGATTTCAGGATTACATCGATTTCTAGCAGAGATAATCACGAGTCGCAAGTATTTTAATTGGTGATAGTATCGCCTGGTGGAAGACATTACGCGGAGTGCCGCGCCTGAGGCCGCGGACCGGAATGCGGCCAGCAGCCCCGGCGGGGAGCCAGACGCCCAGGCGGGCGCCCGGGTTACTCCGGTGGATCATCTGTCCTTCCTGCTTGTCCAGCTGGGGTTGCACGGGGCGCGGCGGTTCGGCGAGCGGCTGGCCCCGCTGGGCCTGGAGCAGCGGCATGCCGGGATGCTCATCCGGCTGGCCGCGAACGAGGGCCGGTCCCAGCAGGCCATCGCCGAGATGATCGGGGTGAACGCGACCCGGATGGTCTTCCTGGTGGACGAACTGGAAAAGCTCGGCCTGGTCGAGCGCAGGCGCAACCCCGCGGACCGCCGCTCCCACGCGCTCTACCTGACCGACCAGGGCCGGGCCACGGTGGGCCAGGTCCGGGCGGTCACCTCGGAGCACGAGGCCGAGTTCGGCGCCGGGCTGACCGAGGCGCAGCGCACCCAGCTGGTCAGCCTGCTCCGGCTGGTGGCCCAGCAGCAGGGGCTGCACCCCCGGGGGATGCCCGGCGTGCCGCCGGACTCGGCGCGGCTGCCCTGCTGACCCCGGCCGCCCGGCCCGCGGGGGTGGCCCACCCGGGCTGCTAGCCCCGCCCGGCGGGAAACGGGATGCCCTCACCGGCCCCGCGCTGTTAGCGTGACCGCGGCATGCTGAGGATGGATCTCTCGCCGCTGCGCGGCGCCGCGGACTTCCGCTGGCTGCTGTGCAGCCGCACCGTCACCCTGCTCGGCACCGAGGCGAGCGAGGTCGCGCTGCTCGTGCAGGCCAAGCAGCTGACCGGGTCGGCGTTCGCGGTGGGGCTGCTCGGCGTGGCCGAACTGGTGCCGCTGGTGGTGTTCGGGCTCTACGGCGGGCTGCTGGCGGACCGGGTCGACCGGGCCCGGCTGCTGCGCTGGGGCGAGGCCGGGCTGGGCGTCCTGGCCGCGCTGTTGCTGGCCAACGCGGTGCTTCCGGATCCCGCGGTGTGGCCGCTGTACGTGCTGGCCGCCGCGATGACCACGCTCACCGCGCTGCAGCGCCCGTCGTTCGACGCGGCGGTGCCCCGGACCGTGCCGCGGGACCAGCTGCCCGGCGCGGCCGCGCTGCTGGGCGTGTCCGGCAACACAAGCATGATCATCGGGACCGCGCTGGGCGGGGTGCTCGCGGCCGGCCCGGGGCCGCAGCTGGTCTACGGCTGGGACACGGCCAGCTTCCTGGTCTCGTTGATCGTGCTCACCCGGGTCCGCCCGCTCCCGGCTATGGCGGGGAAGGCTGAGCCGCCCGCTGAGAGGGCCGCGGAGAGGGTGCGCGGGGTGCTGGCGGGCTTCCACTACGCGCGGAAGCGGCCGGAACTGCTCGGGTCCTACCTGGCCGACCTGGCCGCGATGACGCTGGCCTACCCGGTCGCGCTGTTCCCGTTCCTGGCCGCGCAGCTGCACGCGCCGTGGTCGGCGGGACTGATGTTCGCCGCGCCCTCGGCCGGTGCGCTGGCCGCCTCGGCGCTGAGCGGGTGGGCCGGCCGGGTGCACCGGCACGGCCTGGCCATCGCGCTGGCCGCGGCGGGCTGGGGCCTGGCCGTCACCGCATTCGGGTTCGCCCCGGACCTGGCCGCCGCGCTGGCCTGCCTGCTCGTCGCCGGGGCGGCCGACGAGATCAGCGGGATCTTCCGCAGCACGCTGTGGAACCAGACCGTCCCGGACCAGCTGCGGGGGCGGCTGGCCGGGGTGGAGCTGCTCAGCTACAGCATCGGGCCCTCGGCCGGGCAGCTGCGGGCCGGCGGGGTGGCCAGCCTGACCAGCCCCCGCATCGCGGCCTGGTCGGGCGGGCTGCTGTGCGTGGGCGCGGTCGGCCTGGTCTGCCTGGCGCTGCCCGGGTTCACCCGGTACAGCTCCCGGGCCAGCCTCAGTGCACCTTCCGGGGGGGCGGCTCCGCACGGGCCAGCTCCTGCAGCGCCGGCTCGATAGCCCGGTGGAACGTGGGGTAGGCGTAGATCATCTCGCGCAGCCGCCGGACCGGCACCCGCGCGTGCACGGCCAGGGTGAGCATGCTCAGCACCTCGCCCCCGGCCGGCCCGGCCGAGCTGGCCCCGACCAGGACGCCCTGGCCGGTGTCGGCGACCAGCTTGATGAACCCCTCGTTGCCCGCCTTGTGGATCCAGCCCCGGGTGGACTTGGGGATGGGATAGCCGCCGGTCCGAACGTCGAGGCCGCGGTCGCGGGCCTGGGCCTCGCTCAGGCCGACCGACCCGATCTCCGGGTCGGTGAACGTCACCCGGGGCACCGCGTGGTACTCGGCGGGGGAGACCTCCTCGCCGAGGATGTCGTGCACGACGATGTTGGCCTGGTACATCGACATGTGGGTGAACGCGCCGTGGCCGGTGATGTCGCCGACGGCCCACACCCCGGGCGCGACCCGCAGGTGGTCGTCCACCGGGATGGCCCGGGCACTCTCGTCCACGCCTACCGCGCCGGCCCCGATGCCCGCCAGGTCGGTCCGCCGCCCGGTCGCGACCAGCAGCGCGTCCCCGGTCACCCCGGTGCCGTCGGACAGTGCCACGGTGAACGCCGTCCCGTCGTGGCGGACCGACCGGGCCGTGGTGCCGGTCCGTACCTCGATGCCCTCCCGGCCGAAGACCTCCGCCAGCAAGGCGCCCGCCTCGGGCTCCTCGGGCGGCAGCAGGCGCCCGGACCCCTCGATCACGGTGACCCGGGCGCCGAACCGGGCAAAAACCTGGGAAAGTTCTGCCCCGATCGCCCCGCCGCCGAGCACCAGCAGCGAGGCCGGGACCCCGGTGGCCTCGATGGCCTCCCGGTTGGTCCAGAACGGGGTGCCCGCCAGGCCCTCGACGGGCGGGATGAACGGCTGCGTCCCGGTGTTGATGACGATGCCCCGGCGGGCCCGGAGCACGTCCCCGCCCACCGTGACCTCACCCGGCGCGGTGATCCGGCCGTGGCCGCGGAACAGGGTGCCGCCCTTGCCGGTGAACCGGTCCACCGCGACCTTGTCGTCCCAGTTATCGGTGGCTTCTTCCCTGATCCGCTGGGCCACCGGGGCCCAGTCCGGGTGCACCTGCGAGCTCCCGGCCAGGCCCGGGATCCGGCGTCCCTCGGCGAGCAGGTTCGCAGCCCGGATCATCATCTTGGAGGGGATGCAGCCCCAGTAGGGGCACTCCCCGCCGACCAGCCGGGCCTCCACGCCCGCCACCGACAGGCCCGCCACGGCGAGCCGCTCGGCGGCGTCCTCGCCCCCGGGACCCATGCCCAGCACGACGACATCCACCTCGCGAACGGCCATACCGCCTCCCCAGGGTGCGTCGGTCCGGGGTCTCAGGGTATGACAGGGTGGAATTGCAGCGGCGGAGACCTGGTTTCCTAGAACGTGCCTGGCGCAACCGACACGGACGGGGTAATCGATGACCTCTGAGCGCGGCAACGGTGCTCGCTCGTCTGGCCCACCACTCACCGAACGTGAGGCGGAGGCTCAGGTGCACGGGATCGCCTTCAAGACCGGCCCACCCGGGCAGGTCGGGGTAGAGCTGGAATGGCTGGTCTGTGACGGCCGGGACCCTGCTCTCCCCGTGGACCAGCGGCGAGTGGCCGCCGCCCTCGCCCGCCTGGACGAGCCCGGGGCGCTCCCTGGCCGGGGCCGGCTGACTACCGAACCTGGCGGCCAGGTCGAGCTGAGTTCCGCGCCCGCTTCAGGCCTGGGCGGCTGCGTGGCGGCGGCCTGCAGCGACCTCACGGCCGTCCGGCAGGCGATCGCGCCTGCGGGGCTCAGCCTCGCGGGGCATGGCCTGGATCCCCTCAGACCCCCGCGGCGCGTCCTGGACCTGCCGCGCTACGCGGCCATGGAAGAGTTCTTCGACCGCAGCGGCCCCTGGGGCCGGGTCATGATGTGCAGCACCGCCTCGGTCCAGGTGTGCGTGGACGCCGGGCAGGAAAAGGGTGGCCCCTCCGGGTTCCGGTGGCGCTGGCACCTGCTGCACGGGCTCGGCCCGGTGCTCGTGGCCTCGTTCGCCAATTCCCCGTTCCAGGACGGCCGGATGTCCGGCTGGAAGTCCACCCGGCAGGCGGTGTGGTCCCGGCTCGACCCCAGCCGGACGAGGGCCCCGGAGGAGGTGGAACCGGGCGCGGCGGACCGCGGCGCAGCCTGGCCGGAAGACACCGACCCCCGGGACGCCTGGGTGAGCTATGTGCTCGACGCCCACGTCATGCTGCTGCGTGATCCGGGCTCCCGCCGCTGGACCGCGCCATCCGGGCTCACGTTCCGCGACTGGGTGCGCGGCGCGATCGGGCCCCCGCCCACCGCCGACGACCTCACCTATCACATGTCCACCCTGTTCCCGCCGGTCCGCCCGCGCGGGCACCTGGAGCTCCGGGTCATCGACGCCCAGCCGGGCGACGGCTGGATCGTGCCGACCGCGGTGGTATCCGCCCTGCTCGACGACCCGATCGCGGCGCAGGCCGCGATGGCCGCGGTGGAGCCGCTGCAGAAGGAGGGCCGCCCCGGCGAGCTGCTGCTGCGCGCGGCCCGGCACGGCCAGGACGACCCGCAGCTGGCCACGGCCAGCCGGGAATGCTTCGCCGCGGCCGACTCGGCGCTCGGCCGGCTCGGCGCCCCGGCCCCGATCCGGGACGCGGTCGCCAGGTTCGCCGACCGCTACGTGCTGCGCGGCCGCTGCCCCGCGGACGACCGGCTGGACGAGGCCCGCGCCGCCCTGAGCTTCCCGCACGACCCCCGCAACCCCGACGCATGTCTGGAGGAATCCCCATGACCCCCACCCCTGCCATCCCCGACCCGCGCCCGCAGGCCGACGGCGGAGTGGATGAGCTGCGGGAAGTGATCGCAGGGAACCTGCTCGCCGCCCGGGAGCGGACCCGGCTGCTCACCGAGTCCGTGGACGATACGGACCTGGTCCGCCAGCATTCCCCGCTGATGTCGCCGCTGGTCTGGGACCTGGCCCACATCGCCAACCAGGAAGAGCTGTGGCTGCTGCGCAACGTGGGCGGCCGGGAGCCGATGCACCCCGAGATCGACCCGCTGTACGACGCGTTCGAGCACCCCCGGGCCGAGCGGCCCACGCTGCCGCTGCTGCCGCCCGCCGAGGCCCGTGCGTACGCCCGTGAGGTCCGCGGCCGCGTCATGGACCTCCTGGAGTCGGCCAAGTTCGCCGGGGCGCCGCTGGTCACCGATGGGTTTGCCTACGGCATGGTGGCCCAGCACGAGCAGCAGCACGACGAGACCATGCTGATCACCCACCAGCTGCGCCGGGGCGCGGCCGCGCTCACGGCCTCGCCGCCTGGCCCGCCGCCGCCTGACGCCCTGCTCCTGCCGCCCGAGGTGCTGGTGGCCGGCGGCCCGTTCACCATGGGCACCTCCACCGAGCCGTGGGCCCTGGACAACGAGCGGCCCGCGCACCAGGTCGACCTGCCGGCTTTCTACCTGGACACCACGCCGGTCACCAACGCCGCCTACCAGGAGTTCCTCGCCGACGGCGGGTATGACGACCCGCGCTGGTGGACCCCGGAAGGCTGGGCGCACCGGCAGCGCGCCGGCCTGACCGCCCCGCATTACTGGCGCCGCGACGGGGCGGCCTGGATCCGCGACCGGTTCGGGGTCACCGAGCCCGTGCCCCCCGCCGAGCCGGTGCTGCACGTGTCCTGGTACGAGGCGGACGCCTACGCCCGCTGGGCCGGGCGCCGCCTCCCGACCGAGGCGGAGTGGGAGAAGGCGGCCCGGTTCGACCCGGCCACCGGGCGGTCCCGCCGCTTCCCGTGGGGCGACGAGGACCCGGCCGCCGACCGGGCCAACCTCGGCCAGCAGTACCTCCAGCCCGCCCCCGCGGGCAGCTACCCCGGGGGTGCCGCGCCGTGCGGCGCGCGGCAGCTGATCGGGGACGTGTGGGAGTGGACCAGCAGCGACTTCCTGCCCTACCCCGGCTTCCGCGCCTGGCCGTACCGCGAGTACTCGGAAGTCTTCTTCGGCCCCGAGTACAAGGTGATGCGCGGCGGGTCGTTCGCGGTGGGGCCGGTGGCCTGCCGGGGCACGTTCCGGAACTGGGACTACCCGATCCGGCGGCAGATCTTCTCCGGCTTCCGGACCGCCCGGGACGCCGCCCCGGCCGCGCCGGGCCAGCCGGGCGGGGAGTGACGCCACCGGATGTGCCGCCATCTGGCCTACCTGGGGCCGCAGGCCACCCTCCGGTCGGTGCTCACCGACCCGCCCTACGGGCTGCTGCGCCAGTCCTGGGCGCCCCGGCGGCAGAGGCACGGCACGGTCAACGCGGACGGGTTCGGGGTGGGCTGGTACGCCGACGGTGACCCCGTGCCGGCGCGCTACCGCCGCGCGGTGCCGATGTGGGGCGACGCGTCCTTCGCCGACCTGGCCCGGGTGACCCGGGCCCGCGCGCTGCTCGCCGCGGTCCGCTCGGCCACGGACGGGACAGCGCAGGGCGAGGCCGCCGCCGCGCCGTACGCCGCGGGGCCGTGGCTGTTCAGCCACAACGGCAGGCTCGACGGCTGGCCCGCCGCGACGGCCGGGCTGGCCGCCACCCTGCCCGCCGCGGATCTCCTCGCGCTCGAGGCGCGCACCGATTCGGCCCTGGCGTGGGCCCTGGTGCACCGCCGGCTGCGGGACGGGGAGAGCCCGGGCGACGCGCTGGCCGGCACGGTCGGCGACCTCGACGCGGCCGGGGTCACCGGCCGGTTCAACTTCCTGCTGACCGACGGGACGACGATCGCCGCGACGGCCGCGGGCGACACGCTGTGCTACCGCAGCAGGCCCGGCCAGGTCGTGGTGGCCTCCGAACCCTCGGATGACGAGCCGGGCTGGCGCGTCGTGCCGGACCGGACGGTGCTGACCGCGCGGCCCGGCGTGGTGGACGCCAGCCCGCTCAAGCCCGGTGACTGACACCCGCACACCTGGCTGACACCCGCATACCCAGCCAACGACGGAACTGGCCAACGACGGACCAGGGGAAAGGGACCATGAACCAGTTGCATATCGAGAGGTGCCTGCCGGACGGTTTCCTGGCCGCCGCGCTGCGCGCGGACGCGCAGGCGGGTCTCACCGCGGTGCCGAAGACCCTGCCGCCCAAATGGTTCTATGACGAGCGGGGCAGCGAGCTGTTCGAGAAGATCACCCTGCTGCCGGAGTACTACCCGACCCGGGCCGAGCGGTCCATCCTGGCCGCCGCCGCCCCGGGGATCGCGGCGGCGACCGGCGCCAGTGCCCTGGTCGAGCTGGGTTCCGGCTCATCGGAGAAGACCCGGCTGCTGCTCGATGCGCTGCGTGACGCCGGCTCGCTGCGCAGCTACGTGCCGGTGGACGTGAGCGAGAGCGCGCTCATCGGCGCCGCGCACCGGGTCCTGGCCAGCTACCCCGGCCTGACCGTGAACGCGGTGGTGTCGGACTTCGAGGCCCGGCTGGGCCTGCCCGCGCCCGACGGGCCCCGCCTGGTCGCCTTCCTGGGCAGCACCATCGGCAACCTGCTGCCCCCGGAGCGGGCCGCGTTCCTGGCCCGGCTGCGCGCGGGCCTGCGCGAGGATGACGCCCTGCTGCTCGGCACCGACCTGGTGAAGGACCCGGCGGTGCTGCTGGACGCCTACGACGACGCCGCCGGGGTGACCGCCGCGTTCAACAAGAACGTGCTGGCCGTGCTCAACGCCGAGCTGGGCGCGGACTTCGACCCGGACGCGTTCGACCACATGGCCGTGTGGGACCCGCAGGCCGAGTGGATCGAGATGCGGCTGCGCTCTGCGGAGGACCAGGTGGTGCACCTGCCCGGCATCGGGCTGACCGTGCAGTTCGGCGCGGGGGAGCAGCTGCGCACCGAGGTGTCGGCCAAGTTCCGGCGGGACGGAGTCGCGGCGGAACTGGCCGCCGCGGGGTTCGCGATGCGCTCCTGGTGGACCGACGAGCAGGGCCGGTTCGCGCTGTCCCTGTCGGTCCCGGCCTGACCGTCCCGGCCCGCTGCGCCGGCCGCGGCCGCGGCCACCCCCGGCGGCCCGCCGGGGAAATAGCCCTCTTGCGCAGTTGGGGAAGATCACGTGGTCGGTGCCCGGCGCGGTATGGTTCACGCCAGGAACCTTGGCCCGCGCGGGGTATTCGGATTCGAGGCGGCAGACAACACCATGGAGAAATGGAATCCGGCGGCCCGCCGTGACCTTCGTGGCGGGAGCGGCTGATGCTCACGGTTCCGTCCGCGGGCAGTGCGGACGTGTGGTGGCTCGACATCACCTCGGTCAACGTGGGCCGCGCCGAGCTGGCCGAGCTCAGCCTGGAGGAGCACAAGCGGGCCGCGGCGTTCGCGTTCCGCGCTGACCGGCGCCGGTACACCGCCGCGCACGTGATGCTGCGCCGGGTCCTGTCCGGTTACCTGGACATCCCGCCGTCCAGCCTGCTCTTCCACCGTGAGCCGTGCCCGCGGTGCGGGAAGCCGACCGGCCGCCCGGCCCTCGAGCGGCGTTACAACCTTCACTTCTCCCTCGCGCACAGCGGTGACGCGGTGCTGATCGCCGTGGCCGCCCAGCAGGTGGGCGTCGATGTGGAGCAGCAGCCGGCCAGCTGCGTCTGCTCGATGTCCGCGGACATGAACGCGGCCGACGCGGAGTGGGGCCGGTCGCTCAGGGAAGCCGGGCGGCACGAGCTGGTCATCCGGTGGTGGGTCAGGTCCGAGGCGGTCCTCAAGTGCACCGGGGAGGGCATCGGCCACGAGGTCGGCGAGTTCCCGGTCCTCGGCCGGCCTGGGGCCCCGGCCGGCCTGGCCGAGCCGGGCGGCCCGGATCAGCTGGTCCCCGCCACCTCCGTGCACGGCTGCTCGCTGATCTCGCTTCCGGCGCCCGCCGGCTACCAGGCCGCGCTCGCGCTGGCCGGGAATGCTCCCGCTATCCGGCTCGGTGTCCAGGCGCCGTGGGCCCCCGCGGCGCGCCCGGTCAGCCGGGGTGCCCCGGTCCGCTGAGCCGCCCGCCGGCCAGGGTGCGCGATCCGGATATCTGTGCGCTGCATGGGTAATCTCGGAGGGACCCCCGCGCAGAGGGCAGAGTGTCATACGGCCGGGCAGAGGGACAGGGTGGCAGACATGACGGCAGTGCTCGCGGTAGACGCGTGCCGGACCCCGGTAGGCAAGATCAAGGGCGCGCTGGCCTCGGTCCGGCCTGACCACCTGACCGCCGAGGTGATCAAGGCCCTGCTGGCCCGTAACGAGTGGCTCGACCCGGCCCGGATCGACGACGTGTACTGGGGCGCGGCCAACCAGGCCGGCGAGGACAACCGGAATGTGGCCCGGATGGGCGTGCTGCTGGCCGGCCTCCCCGTCGAGGTGCCCGGCGCGACCGTCAACCGGCTCTGCGGCTCCGGGATGGAAGCCATCGCCAGCGCGGCGCGGGCCATCGCGGCGGGGGAGGCCGACATCATGCTGGCCGGCGGGGCCGAGTCGATGACCAGGGCGCCGTTCGTGCTGCCCCGGGCCAGTGAGCCGTTCCCCCGCGAGAGCGGGGTGGCCGACACCCGGCTGGGCTGGCGTCTGGTCAGCCCGGTGATGCAGGAGCTGTACCCGCCGATCACCCTGGGGGAGACGGCGGAGAATGTGGCCGAGCGGTACGGGGTGACCCGCGAGCGCCAGGACGAGTTCGCGCTGCGCAGTCACCAGCGGGCTGGCCAGGCCCGGGACGCGGGCCGGTTCGGCGACGAGATCGTGCCGGTGCCGACCCAGGCCGGGCCGGTCAGCCAGGATGAGGGCATCCGGCCCGGCCTGACCCTGGAGGACCTCGCGGCCAAACGGCCCGCGTTCCGCAAGGGCGGCACCGTGACCGGCGGCAACTCCTCACCGCTGAACGACGGCGCGGCGGGTGTGCTGCTGGTCTCGGAGCGGGTGCTGGCCGGCGGGGTGACCCCGCTGGCCCGGTACGGGGGCACCGCGGCCGCCGGGGTGCACCCCGACTACATGGGCATCGGGCCGGTCCCGGCCATGGGCAAGGTCCTCGGCCGGGCCGGCTGGGACGTGGGCAGCCTGGACCTGATCGAGCTCAACGAGGCGTTCGCGGCCCAGGCCGTGGCGGTGGCCGACGAGCTCAAGCTGGACCCGGAGCGGGTCAATGTGAACGGCGGCGCGATCGCCATCGGCCACCCGCTGGGCTGCTCGGGTGCCCGGATCACCACCACGCTGCTGCACGAGCTGCGGCGCCGCGGCGGGTCCCGGGGCGCGGCCGCCATGTGCATCGGGGTCGGGCAGGGCATCGCCACCCTCTGGCAGGCGGCCTGACCGGGCCCAGCGCTGACCGGGCCAGCACTCCCATGGCCAACGGGACCTGGGCCACGTGACGTCACGCGCCAATGGCGACGCGTGATACCCGGAAAGGACCGTTGCGGAGAATTTAAGGCGGGCGGAGCCGCAAGCCCGGCGCGGCGCCGGGTAGCGCCGGGCCCGGAAGGCCCCGAAAGCAGGCCAGCCCGCGGGCCCGGTATGACCGCGGGCCCGCGGGCTGGCCTTTAACGCGACGGGGCCAGCCTGGGCCCCCGCCGCGGAATGCTCAGATCGCCTGCTCGGCGAGGGTGAAGGCGACCGTTCCTTCCTCGTCCACCTGCGCGTCCAGCGCCTTGTCGTCCAGCGCTACCGCAGCGCCGGGCTCCAGGAAGACGCGAGCTCCCTCGGACTCGATTACCTGGTCTCCCTGAACCGGGCTGTCCGCCAGTGTGACCTGGAAGGCCGGGCCGCCCTCGTCTTGCGACATGATGCGCAGGCCGGTTTCATCGGGCAGTTCCGGCTGCGTGGTGAGGTTACGGATGGCCGTCACGGCACTGTCGGTCAGTGTGAGCATGAGCTGCTCCTCTGTTCCATCGGGCATGTGCAGTTGGGGCCTCCACTACCCCGTCTCAGCAGGCTCACTCCCCTCAGCGCGAGGTATCGGGCCCGGCCGGCGGGACCGTGTCGAGAATTCCGCAGCAGCCCCGACACCTGGCTGAGGGCGCTACCGTGGCGCCGGCTGATCAGGGAGGATGAACCGATGCGATTCATGCTGTTGCAGAACTACGGGCCGGCGGAGTCGGACTGCCCGCCGATGACGGAGTGGTCACCCGCGGACATCAGGGCGCACATCGAGTTCCAGCACGTGCTCAACCGTGAGCTCCTCGAGCGGGGCGAGCTGGTGGACGCCCAGGGGCTGGCCGGCCCCGAGCAGGCCCGGCGGGTCGTATCGGACGGGACGGGCGCGCCGGTGATCACCGACGGCCCGTTCCCCGAGTCCAAGGAGCTGCTGGCCGGGTACCGGCTGGTGGACGTGGACACGGCCGCACGGGCCATCGAGATCGCCGGGCAGGCCTCCGCCGCCCCGGGCCCGGGCGGGGCGCCGATCCGCCAGCCCATCGAGGTCCGGCAGGTGCTCAGCGCGCCCGACCCGGACCTGTGAGCGGTTTTCCTGGGGCACGCGAACACCGGCCGGCCGTGGGGCCGGGGCCATGACCACCGGCGCCACCACTACCGAGGGCCTGCTGCGCGAGCTGGCGCCACGGGCCCTCGGGGCCGTGGCGCGCCGCTCCGGGGACTTCGCCGCCGCCGAGGACGCGGTCCAGGAGGCGCTGCTGGCCGCGGCCACCCGGTGGCCCGCGGACGGGACGCCGGACAATCCGCTCGGCTGGCTGATCCGGGTGGCCGCGCGCCGGCTGACCGACGAGTTCCGGAGTGAGGAGGCCCGGCGCCGCCGGGAGGCACTGGCCGCCTCGTGGTCGCTGACCGCCCCGCCCGGCCCGGTGCCGGGCGGGGATGACGCCGCCCGCGACGACACGCTGATCCTCATGTTCATGTGCTGCCACCCGTCGCTCACCCCGGGCTCGGCCATCCCGCTCACGCTGCGCGCGGTCGGCGGCCTGACCACCCGGGAGATCGCCGCCGCGTTCCTGGTGCCGGAGCCGACCATGGCCCAGCGGATCAGCCGGGCCAAGGCCAGCCTGAAAGCTTCCGGCGACCCGTTCACGCTGCCGCCACCGGACCAGCGGGCCGCGCGGCTCCGGTCCGTGCTGCACGTCCTGTACCTGCTGTTCAACGAGGGGTACGCCAGCAGCGGCGGCTCCGACCTGGCCCGCAGCGACCTGTCCGGCGAGGCCATCCGGCTGGCCCGGGGGCTGCACGCCAGCCTGCCCGCCGACCCGGAGGTGGCCGGCCTGCTGGCGCTGATGCTGCTCACCGACGCCCGGCGGCCCGCCCGGACCGGCCCGGGCGGCGAGCTGATCCCGCTGGCCGCACAGGAACGCGGCCGGTGGGACCGGGCGCTCATCACCGAGGGGACGGCGCTGATCACCGGGGCGCTGCGGCAGGGCCAGCCGGGGGAGTACCAGCTGCAGGCCGCGATCGGCGCGGTGCACGACCAGGCGCCCAGCCACGCCGGGACCGACTGGGCGCAGATCCAGGCCCTGTATGAGGCGCTGGAACGGATGACGGGAAACCCGATGGTGACCCTCAACCGGGCGGTGGCCGAGGCCATGGTGGCTGGCCCGGCGGCCGGCCTGGCCCGGCTGGACGGGGTCCGCGGCCGGCTCGGCGGCCATCACCGCTTCCACGCCGTGCGCGGCCACCTGCTCGAGATGGCCGGGGACGGCCCCGGGGCCGCCGCCGAGTTCGCGGCCGCGGCCGCGGGCACCGCGAACCTGCGCGAGCAGCACTACCTGACGGCCAAGGCGGCCAGCCTGGCGGCGAACCGCACGGGTGGCGCCGGGTAGGGTCGGCCACGGGTGTGCACCACGAACAAGGGGGCCCGCGGCGTGGTCGGAAACAGCAGCGCCCCGGACGCTGCGGCGGAGGGGGAGCGGGCCGGCCCTGACCGCACGGCCGGGGGCACGGCCGGAGTCCAGGCTGGCGTCGCGGCCCGCGAGCCGGATCCGGACCGGCTGCCGGACCGGATCTGGACCATCCCGAACGCGCTCAGCATCGCGCGGCTGCTGGGCGTCCCGGTGTTCCTGTGGCTGGTGCTCGGCCCGCACGCGGACGGCTGGGCCGTCGTCCTGCTCTTCGGCGCGGCGGCGTCGGACTGGCTGGACGGGAAGCTGGCCAGGGCCCTGCATCAGGAGAGCCGGCTCGGGCAGGTCCTCGACCCCGCCGCGGACCGGCTCTACATCGGCGTCATGCTCATCGGGCTGGCCATCCGGGCCATCATCCCCTGGTGGCTGGTGGGCGTGCTGGTCGGCCGGGAACTCGTGCTCGCCGTGGCCCTGCTCCGGCTGCGGGCCCGCGGCTGGGAGCCGCTCCAGGTCAGCTTCGTGGGCAAGGCCGCCACGCTGTGCCTGTTCTATGCCTTCCCGCTGCTCCTGCTGGGCGCGTACTCCGGGGACGCCGCGCTGGCGGCCAAGGTGGTCGGCTGGGCGTTCGTGGCCTGGGGTACCGCGCTGTACTGGGCGGCGGCCGGGGTGTACCTGCTGCAGGTCTGGCGGCTCACGTCCGGCCCGGGTGGGCCGGATCCGGGCGGCGAGGTGGCCGAAGCGGAACAACCGGATGGCTAACCAGATAGTGGCGTTGGCCGGCCGCGAGCCGCCCGTCATGATGGAAGCACCCCGCCGATCCGCAGGCCGGCCCGGGCGCGGGGAGGAAGGGGAGCCGGCCCGGACGATAGTGAAGGAGGCCCGCCACCGGTGAAGGCCGTCGTGATGGCCGGCGGAGAGGGCACCCGGCTGCGCCCGATGACCGCCAACCAGCCCAAGCCGCTGCTGCCCGTGTGCAACAAGCCGATCATGGAACACGTGCTGCGGCTGCTGAAGCGGCACGGGTTCGACGAGACGGTGGTCACCGTCCAGTTCCTGGCCTCGCTGGTGCGCAACTACTTCGGCGACGGCGAGGACGTCGGGATGAGCCTCCAGTACGCGACGGAGGAGGCCCCGCTCGGCACGGCGGGCAGCGTGAAGAACGCCGAGGACGCGCTGCGCGACGAGCCGTTCCTGGTGATCTCGGGGGATGCGCTGACCGACATCGACCTGACCGCCATGGTCCGCGCGCACAAGGAAAACGGTGCCCTGGTCACCGTGGGGCTCACCCGGGTGCCCAACCCGCTGGAGTTCGGCATCATCATCGTGGGCGAGGACGGCCGGATCCAGCGGTTCCTGGAGAAGCCGACCTGGGGGCAGGTGTTCTCGGACACCGTCAACACCGGGATCTACGTGATGGAGCCCGAGGTCCTCGCCGAGGTGGCCCCCGGCGAGTCCGTGGACTGGTCTGGTGACGTGTTCCCCGCCCTGCTCAAGCGCGGGGCGCCGCTGTTCGGGTGGATCGCCGACGGCTACTGGGAAGACGTGGGCACGCACGAGAGCTACCTCAAGGCCCAGGCGGACGTGCTGTCCGGCCGGGTGGACACCGAGATCGACGGGTTCGAGGTGTCGCCCGGGGTCTGGGTGGCTGAGGGCGCCGAAGTCGACCCGGACGCCCTGCTGTCCGGGCCGGTCTGCATCGGGGACTACGCCAAGGTCGAGGCGGGCGCGGAACTCCGCGAGTTCACCGTGCTGGGCAGCAACGTGGTGGTCAAGGAGGGCGCGTTCCTGCACCGCGCCGTCGTGCACAACAACGTGTACGTGGGCCAGGGCGTCACCTTGCGCGGCTGCGTCATCGGCAAGAACACCGACGTGATGCCGTCCGCGCGGATCGAGGAAGGCGCGGTGGTCGGCGACGAGTGCGTCATCGAGCCGGAGGCCTATCTTTCCGCGGGCGTCAAGGTCTACCCGTTCAAGACCATCGAGGCGGGCGCGGTGGTGAACACCAGCGTCATCTGGGAATCCCGCGGCCAGCGCACCCTGTTCGGCCCGCGCGGCGTATCCGGCCTGGTCAACGTGGAGATCACGCCCGAGCTGTGCGTGCGGCTGACCAGCGCCTACGCGACCACGCTGAAGAAGGGCTCGATGGTCACCACGTCGCGGGACGTCTCCCGTGCCGCGCGTGCGCTCAAGCGGGCCGTGCAGTGCGCGCTCAACGCCAGCGCGATCAACGTGGTGGACCTGGAAGCGCAGCCGCTGCCGGTGGCCCGGTTCCAGACCGCACGCAGCGTGTGCAGCGGCGGCGTCGCGCTGCGCACCACCTCCGGGGACCCGCAGTCGATCGACATCGTGTTCCTGGACGAGCGGGGCGCCGAACTGTCCCAGGCCGCGGCGCGCAAGCTGGAGCGGGTCTTCTCCCGCCAGGAGTACCGGCGGGCCTTCCCCGGCGAGATCGCCGAGCTCACCTACCCGTCCCGGGTCGTCGAGTCCTACACGCAGGAGCTGGCCCGCAGCGTCGACCTCACCGGGGTGCGCGAGGCGGGGCTGAAGGTCGTCGTCGACTGCGCCGGCGGCACGGTGTCGCTGGTGCTGCCCAGCCTGCTCGGCCGGCTCGGCGTGGAGGCGCTCACCGTCAACAACCGGCTCGACGAGGCCACCCCCACGCAGAGCCTGGCCCAGGTCCGCGCGGGCATGCAGCGGCTGTCCGAACTGGTCGCCTCGTCCCGCGCCGCCTTCGGGGTCCGGTTCGACCAGGTCGGCGAGCGGATCATGCTGGTGGACGACAAGGGCGCGATGATCAGCGACGACCGGGCCCTGCTGGTCGCGCTGGACCTCATCGCGGCCGAGCGGCGGTCCGGACGGGTCGCGCTGCCGGTGACCACCACCCGGGTGGCCGAGCAGGTCTGCCGGTTCCACGGCGTGCACGTGGACTGGACACCCACCTCGCTGCACGGCCTCACCGAGGCCACCGCGGGCGACGACGTCATCTTCGGCGGCGACGGCCGCGGCGGGTACGTGGTGCCGGAGTTCAGCCGGACCCTGGACGGCATCGCGGCGTTCGCCCGGCTGCTCGGCCTGGTCGCCCGGACCCGCCTGTCGCTCAGCCAGATCGACGCCCGGATTCCCGCCGCGCACCTGCTCCGCCGCTCCATGCCCACGCCATGGGCGGCCAAGGGCAGCGTGATGCGCACCGTCGTCGAGGCGGCCGGCGACCGGACCGTGGACACCACCGACGGGGTGCGGATCGTGGAACCGGACGGCGGCTGGGTCCTCGTGCTGCCCGACCCCGCGGACGCCGTAACCCATCTGTGGGCGGAAGGCGCGGACGCCGACACCGCCCAGGCCCTGCTGGACGAGTGGGCCGCCGTAGCGGAACGCTCTGGCCACTGAGTGGGCCGCCGTAGCGGAACGCTCTGGGTATTGAGTGGGCCGCCGTTGCGGAACGCCCGGGGTATTGCGCGGGCCGCCGCGGCGGAACGATCTGGCAATTAACCGGTCACCGATCGGTCAGGGCGTTAAGCTGGCCAGCTCAGTGTCCAGCGAGGGCATCGCCACCCATGAGATAATCCACCTCATCGGAGCGTGCACGAGTCGTGCGTCGGAGGTGCGGCCAGGATGTGGCGGAGGCGCCGCGAAAGCGGCCCGGGCTCGCCCGGCGGGGCGGAGTCGTCCTCCGGGCAGTCCTCCCCAGGTCAGGGACGGCGCCAGGGCTGGCGGGCACGATTCACGCCGGCAGGGCGACGCGCGTGGCGCATGGACCGGCCGGGCGCGGCCCAGGTAGCGTGGAGTGCGTCCGCCGAGCACGCTAGATCCGAGCACGCACCGTCCGAGCACCGGGAACGGGCCAGGTCCGACGCGGTCCCCGCCCCGAGCCCATGGCCAGCAGAGGAGAGGCTGGGCCACGACATGCCGAGCATCTACTGCACACGCTGCGGTCAGGCCAATCCTGACGACGCGCGTTTTTGCCTGCATTGCGGGACGATGCTGGCGCGAGGGGGGGCCGAGCGCCCCGGCGAAACCACATCGACCATCTCACTGGGCGGTGACCTGGCCGAGGCCGATTACGACGAGTACACCGACCAGCCCGCCCCCGAGGATTCGCTGCCCCCGGGCACCGCGTTGCTCGTGGTCAGGCGCGGCCCGAACGCGGGCAGCCGGTTCCTGCTCGACCACGACATCACCACGGCCGGCCGGCACCGGGACAGCGACATCTTCCTCGACGACGTGACGGTCTCGCGGCGGCACGCCGAGTTCTACCGCCACGGCGACCGTTTCACTGTGCGCGACGTCGGCAGCCTCAACGGCACCTACGTCAACCAGGAGCGGATCGAGGAGGCGCCGCTGACCGGCGGCGACGAGGTCCAGATCGGCAAGTTCCGGCTCGTCTTCCTGACCGGGCGGCGGCCCCAGTACGAGCGCGGCGGCGGGGGCGCCCAGGTAGGGGCATGAACGCTCAGCCTGCCCGGGCTTCTTTCGGCATCGGTGAGGTGCTTGCCCAGCTTCGGGGCGAGTTCCCCGATGTCAGCGTGTCCAAGATCCGGTTCCTGGAGTCCGAGGGGCTCATCCAGCCCGCCCGCTCGCCGTCCCGGTACCGGCGGTTCAGCCCGGCCGACGTGGACCGGCTGCGGTACATCCTGACCGCCCAGCGCGACGAGTACCTCCCGCTGCGGGTGATCAAGGACCGGCTGGCCGCCGCTGAGGACGGCACGGAGGAGGATCCCGAGGACCCGCCGCACCGGCGCGGCCGCCGCCCGCTGAGCCGCCGGGAACTGCTCGAGGCGGCCGGGATCGACGACAGCTTCCTGGCCGAACTGGAAGACTTCGGCCTGGTCCGGCCCTCGGGACGGCAGTACGGGCCGGAGGCCCTGGACGCCGCCCGGATCATCGTCGCGCTCGGCCGGTACGGGGTCCAGGCCCGGCACCTGCGCGCCGTCCGGGCCGCGGTGGAGCGCGAGACCGCCCTGATCGAGCAGGTGGTGGCGCCCACGCTGCGGCAGCGCAGCGCCGGCTCGCGGGAGCGGGCCGGGCAGACCGCCCAGGAAATCGCGGCCCTGTCCCTCGAGCTGCACGCGTCCCTGATGGGGAGCGCCCTGGCCGACGCCGGCCTGCAGACGGACGGGCTGGCCCAGGCGGCCCGGACGGCCTGGGCCGGTGAGTCCGCTGAGGCCGCCCGGACCGAAGTCAGGCTGGGGGGTACGGGGTATGACGAGCCAGGATTCGCCGGACCGGCCGCGGCCAGGTCCGGCGCGTGAGGGGCCCAGGCGGCCCCCCGGGCCGGGGGTACGAGCGGGCCAGGTCCCGGGCGTGAGCGGGCCGGGCCGGAGTCGGCTCCGGGGTCTCAGCGGGCCAGGTCCGGGGCGTCAGCGGCCCCGGCCCGGCCCCGATCCGCGGCGCCTGCCGCCGCCCCGCCCAGGCCGGCCGCCACCGCGCTTTCCCGCAGCGCGGGTGTACGTTGGCAAGGGAGTGCCCACCGCAGGGCCCATGCATGAGCCAGCGCGTCAGGCGCGTGTGAGGACGGAGCCGCCGTGAGGAAGATGGAGGTCGTCGGCGTCCGGGTCGAGATGCCCACGAACCAGCCCATCGTCCTGCTGAAGGAGACGCAGGGGGACCGCTACCTGCCGATCTGGATCGGGCCGGTCGAGGCAACCGCGATCGCTTTCGCCCAGCAGGGCATGGTGCCCGCGCGCCCGCTGACTCACGACCTGTTCCGGGACGTGCTGGAGGCGCTCGAGATCCAGCTGCAGACGGTGAACATCACGGCGCTGCGGGACGGCATCTTCTTCGCGGACCTGATCTTCTCGAACGGGAAGGAAGTCAGCGCCAGGCCGTCGGATTCCATCGCCCTCGCGCTGCGCACCGGGGCGGCCATCTACGCCAGCGAGGAAGTCCTCGACGAGGCGGGCGTGGCCATCCCGGACGAGCAGGAGGACGAGGTCGAGAAGTTCCGCGAGTTCCTCGACACCATCACCCCGGAGGACTTCGGCCGCGCGACATGACGGCCCCGGGGCGGGCCCGGGACGGCCCGGGAGGCAGGCGCATGGCGGCCCGGGAGGCGGCCCTGGCCGAGCCGGGCGGCGACGCGCCGCGGGCGATCGTTGACGCACCCCGCGCTCGCGGCCTACCGTGCGAGACGAGTACCCAGGGTGGCGATCTCCCGGGTGGAGGCAGGCGTGGCGGTAACCAAAGGTAACAGCGATTCACCGGGAGTCCGCGGTGCGGCGATCCGGCAGGCTGGGGAGCAGGGACTGCTGTTCGGCGACGATGTCGCCGCCCGGCCGGAAGGAATCGGCTACCGCGGTCCCACCGCGTGCTCAGCCGCCGGCATCACCTACCGCCAGCTCGACTACTGGGCCCGGACCGGCCTGGTCGAGCCGAGCGTGCGGGCCGCCCAGGGATCAGGCTCGGCGCGGCTGTACAGCTTCCGGGACATCCTCGTGCTCAAGGTGGTCAAGCGGCTGCTGGACACCGGGATCTCGCTCCAGCAGATCCGTGCCGCCGTGGCTCACCTGCATAACCGCGGCACTGACGACCTGGCCCGGGTCACCCTGATGAGCGACGGCGTCTCCGTGTACGAGTGCACCTCGTCCGACGAGGTGGTGGATCTCCTGCAGGGCGGGCAGGGCGTGTTCGGTATCGCCCTCGGCCGCATCTGGCAGGAAGTCGACGGGACCCTGGCCGAACTGCCCGCCGAGCAGGCCGAGGGGCCCGCGGACGCGACGGCGGAGGCCACCGCGGAGAGCCGGCACGCGGACGAGCTGTCCCGGCGGCGGGCCCGCCGGACCGGCTGACCTGCCGGACCGGCTGGCCTTACTGACCGGCTGGCCCGCCGCCGGCGGGTCCGTGGCCGCCTGGCCGGGTCTGAGGCGCGGGCTCGGGTAAGCTCGGTACCGCTGATCACACCGTCCGGGAGAGACTCCGCGCAGCCAGCGCGGGGCGCCGAAGGGGCAACCTCCCCGGAACCTCTCAGGCACCCAGGACCGGACGGGACAGGCATCTCTGGAGTTCACGCGGCCACCGGCGTGCCGCGCCCGCCCCGGCGTCCAGCCACCGGGCGGGCGGCGACAGAGGGGGAGGACCAGGTAGGCACAGGCGTGCCTGGCGGCTCCCTCTGGAGGCTCCCATGACGTTTGACACACCGACGTTTGACACTCCGGCGTTTGAGGCACTGAAGTCTGAGTCACTGCAGTCCCGATCGCTGTCGTCTGAGTCGATAACCTTCGAATCGCGTCACATCGGGCCGTCCCCGGACGAGCAGGAGCGGATGCTCGCCGCCACCGGCCACGCCTCGCTTGACGAGCTGACCCAGGTGGCCCTGCCCCCGGGAATCGGCGACCCGGGGCCGCTGGGCCTGCCGCCCGCGCTGTCCGAGGCGGAGGCGCTCGCCGAGCTGCGCCGCCTGGCCGCCCGGAACACCGTGGCGCGGTCCATGATCGGGCTGGGCTACTACGGCACGCACACCCCGGCGGTGATCCGCCGCAACGTGCTGGAGAACCCGGCCTGGTACACGGCCTACACGCCGTACCAGCCGGAGATCTCGCAGGGCCGCCTGGAGGCCCTGCTCACCTTCCAGACCCTCATCGAGGACCTGACCGCGCTGCCGGTGGCAGGAGCGTCCCTGCTGGACGAGGCGACCGCGGCCGCGGAAGCCATGACGCTGGCCCGGCGGGCGGCCCGGCGCGGCCGCATCTTCCTGGCCGACGCGGACTGCCTGCCGCAGACCCTGGCCGTGCTGGCCACCCGGGCCGAGCCGCTCGGCATCGAGCTCGTGGTCGCCGGGATCACCCCGGACGTGATCGCGGCCCAGCCCGAGGGGGAGCTGTTCGGGGTCCTCCTCCAGTACCCGGGGGCCAGCGGGGAGATCCGGGACCTGCGCCCGGTGATCGACGCCGCGCACGGCCGGGGCGCGCTCGCCGCGGTCGCCGCCGACCTGCTGGCCCTGACCCTGCTGATGCCGCCCGGCGAGCTGGGCGCCGACATCGCCGTGGGCAGCACGCAGCGGTTCGGTGTGCCCATGGGCTACGGCGGCCCGCACGCGGGGTACATCGCGACCCGTGACGACCTGCGCCGGCAGCTGCCCGGCCGGCTGGTGGGCGTCTCCCTGGACGCGGACGGGCGGCCCGCCTACCGGCTCGCGCTGCAGGCCCGCGAACAGCACATCCGCCGGGAAAAGGCGACCAGCAACATCTGCACCGCGCAGGTGCTGCTGGCTGTCATCGCCGGCCTGTACGCGGCCTGGCACGGTCCCGAGGGGCTCACCACCATCGCCCGCCGCACCCACCGCTTCGCGTCCCTGCTC
>JAOPYP010000259.1 GCA_025964635.1 Actinomycetes bacterium
CACACGGCCGGCGGGATGTCCCGCTTCCTGCCCTACCTGTCCGAGCTGCAGCCCGCGTTCTTCTGCGAGGTGTCGCCCGAGCTGGCCGCTGAGCGGGGACTGGAGCACATGGGCTGGGCCACGATCATCAGCGCCCGCAGCGCCATCGAGGCCCGGGTCATGGTCACCCGCCGGATGAAGCCGCTGCGGGCGGGCGGCCAGGAGATCCAGCAGGTCGGGCTGCCCTGGCATTGGGGCCTCAACGGCCTGACCACCGGGGACTCCGCCAACGAGCTGTCCCACCTGTCCCTGGACCCGAACGTGCACATCCAGGAGGTCAAGGCCCTGGCCGTGGACATCCAGCCCGGCCGGCGCCCGCGCGGGCCGGCCCAGCGCGACCTGGTCCGGGAGTATCAGCGGCGGGCTGGGATCACCGAGGAGACGGGGACTGAGGTGTGACTGACGTGACTGCCCAATCAACGTCAAATTCTCCGCAACGAAAACCATCCGGCGCGGCTCACGCCGCCCCGCCGCAGAATTTGGCGGCACTGGATCCGGCGGCCCACGCGGGATATGAGGAGCACCCGCCCCGGATGGGGTTCTTCACCGACACCTCGGTGTGCATCGGCTGCAAGGCCTGCGAGGTGGCCTGCAAGGAGTGGAATCACGTCCCCGAGGACGGGCTGAACCTGCTCGGCATGTCCTACGACAACACCGGTGGGCTGGGTGCCTCCACCTGGCGGCACGTCGCGTTCATCGAGCAGATCAAGCGCCCGGGGGACGTGGTGCCCGGGCGCGAGGCGGATGCCGGCGAGTCCGTGCTTACCGAGTCGGTGCTGGGCGAGTTCTCCGCGGACGGCTCCCGCTGGCTGATGTCCAGCAACGTGTGCAAGCACTGCACCGAGTCCGCCTGCCTGGATGTGTGCCCGACGGGCGCGCTGATGCGGACCGAGTTCGGCACGGTCGTGGTCCAGGAGGACGTCTGCAACGGCTGCGGGTACTGCGTGCCCGCGTGTCCCTTCGGGGTCATCGACCGGCGCGAGGACGACGGCCGCGCCTGGAAGTGCACGCTGTGCTACGACCGGATCGGCGACGGTCTCGAGCCCGCCTGCGCCAAAGCCTGCCCCACCCAGTCGATCCAGTTCGGCCCGGTGGACGAGCTGCGGGAGCGGGCCCAGCAGCGGGTCGGTGAGCTGCAGGCGGCGGGGGAGACCGGGGCCCGGCTGTACCTGGAGGACCCCGACGACGGCATCGGCGGCGGCGGCGCGTTCTTCCTGCTGCTGGACAAGCCGGAGGTGTACGGGCTGCCGCCGGACCCGGTGGACACCACCCGGGACCTGCCCCGGATGTGGCGGCACGTGGCCACCGCGGCCGGCGCCCTGCTCCTCGGCGGCCTGGCCGCCGCGGTGTCCGGCCGGAGGGGTTCATGAGCCGCCCGGGGGAGCCCGGCGGCGCCGGGGATCCCGGCAGTGCCGGCAACGGTCACGAGCCCGGGCTGGCGGCCCGCGTCCGGGAGCGCTGGGGCGTGCATGGCCGGGGCCAGCATGAACGGGACCAGCACGAACGGGACCAGGAAGATGCCCGCTCCGTGGACATGCACGACGGTGTCCGTCAGGGTGGAGGCCGGGACAGCGGTGGCCGGGACGGCGGGGGCCGGGCCGGTGGTGGCCGGCCGGGTGGTGGCCGACGGGGCGAGCAGTTGGTCGTGCCCCGCGCCCAGCCGGACTCCTACTACGGCAAGCCGATCATCAAAGAGCCGGTCTGGCATTCCCCGGAAGTGCCCGGCTACCTGTTCCTCGGCGGGCTGGCCGGCGCGTCCTCGGTGCTGGCCGGGTACGCCCAGGCGGCCGGTAACCACCGGCAGGCGCAGGTATCCAAGATCGCCGCAGTCGGCGCTGTCGGGCTGTCCACGGTGGCCCTGGTGGCCGACCTCGGCCGCCCGGAGCGCTTCGTGAACATGCTCCGCGTATTCAAGCCCAGCTCGCCGATGAGCGTCGGCTCGTGGCTGCTCTCCGGGCTCGGCGGAGCGGCCACGGCCTCGGCGGCCAGCGCGGTCACCGGCCGGCTGCCCCGGGCCGGGGCGGCCGCGACGGTGGGCGCGATGGTGCTGGGCCCGGGCGTCTGCACGTATACCGCGGCGCTGATCTGCGACACGGCGGTGCCCGCCTGGCACGAGGCGCACCGGGAGATGCCGTACATGTTCGCCGGGTCCGCCGCGTCCGCCGCAGGCGGCCTGGGCATGCTGGCCGTCCCCGGGCACGCCGGGCAGGCGACCCGGTTCGCGGCCCTGGGTGCCGTCGCCGAGCTGACCGCCAAGCACCTGATGCTGGGCCGTCTGGGCGAGACCGCGGAGCCGTACCGCACCGGGCGGCCCGGGAGGCTGCTGGACGCGGCCGAGGCGCTCACCGTAGCCGGGGCGGCCGGGGCGGTGCTGGGCGGGCGGAGCCGGGTGGCCACCGCGATCTGCGGCGCGGCGCTGCTGACCGCGTCCGCGCTGACCCGGTTCGGGGTCTTCGAGGCGGGCCGGGCCTCGGCCCGTGACCCGAAGTACACCGTCCGGCCGCAGCGTGAGCGGCTCGCCGCTAAGGCGCGGGAGCGCGTCCCTTAGGCTCGCTGTCCCCGGTGGGCGGCACGGGCCCGGGATCCCGGGCGGCCTCGACGGTCCCGCCCTCGATGTGGGTCTCGATGTCCTGTTCCGGACGGCGCTCCTGGATCTTCGCGTACATGTCGAACGCGCGGACGTCCTCCGGGGTGAACGGGGGCGGTACCAGGCTGCGCGGCCACAGCCGCCGCACGCTGACCACGTTGGCCTCCACCGCGTACAAGGTGAACTGGGCCTGCAGGTAGAGCCAGGCGAGCAGGCCGAGCACCACGCCGAACACGCCGTAGAGCGACGAGCTCCTGGCCAGCTGGTGGGACACCAGGTAGGTGCCGAGCAGCTGGAGGATCTGCCAGACGATCGCGGACAGCACCGCCCCGGGCAGCATCTCGCGGGCCTTGATCTCGCGTTCCACGGCCAGCCGGAACCCGAGCCAGAACACCCCCACGTTCAGCACCAGCGACACCAGCACGGTGCCGATCTGCGCCGCGACCCCGCCGAGCACGCTCGCGCTCGCGCCCGCCAGCCCGGACAGCAGGGTCGTGGCGATCAGGCCGATGCCCACGGCCAGGATCATGGCGAGCTGCTTCAGCAGCGACCACGGGAAGCCCGCGCGCCGGGAGAACGGCACCCCCCAGACCGTGTTCAGCGCGTTCTGCGCCGCGGCGGCCACGCCCCGGGCGCCGAGGAAGGTCAGGATGATCCCGATGGCGAGCGCCGGCCCGGTCCCGCTCAGCGTGTGCCCCTCGGTACTGCTCCTGAGCTGGTCCCCGATCACCGGGAAATGGGAGAAGGCCGAGTTGAGCACCTTGGCCTTGAGCGCCGGGTCATGGGCCAGGACGATGTCCAGCACGGTCACGAGCACCAGCAGCAGCGGGAACAGCGAGGCGAACCCGTAGTAGGCGATGAGCGCGGCGAGGTTGCCGGCCTGGTCGTCGCCGAACTTCTTCCACACGGCGATGGGAAAGGCCAGCCCCGGCCGGC
>JAOPYP010000273.1 GCA_025964635.1 Actinomycetes bacterium
CGCCCGGCTCCCGGCCCAGTGAGCGCAGTGAACTCCCCGGGGACGCAGTGAATACAGGAAACACGGGCACCACGGTGAACACGGCCGGCCTCCCGGCCCCCATCCGGGTGCTGGTGGCCGACGACCAGGAACTGGTCCGCGCCGGGTTCTGCGTCATCCTGGAGGCGGCCGAGGACATCAGCGTGGTGGGCGAGGCGGCCAACGGCGCCGACGCGGTGGCCGCGGTGGCGGCCCATCGCCCGGACGTGGTGCTGATGGACATCCGGATGCCGGGCATGGACGGGCTGGAGGCGACCCGGCTGATCACCCAGGGCGGCCCGGAGGCGGGCCCGAGGGTGGTCATGCTCACCACGTTCGATCTCGACGACTACGTCTACGAGGCGCTCCGTTCCGGGGCGAGCGGGTTCCTGCTCAAGGACGCGCCGCGGGGTGACCTGATCACCGCGGTCCGGGCCGCCGCGGCGGGCAACGGGCTGCTCGCCCCCTCGGTGACCCGGCTGCTCATCGAGTCCTTCGCGCGCCGCCCGGCCGCGGCGGTGCCCGCACCCTCCCGGCTGGCCTCCCTGACCGCCCGGGAAAAGGACATCCTGCTCCTGGTCGCGCGGGGGCACAGCAACGCGGAGATCGCCCGGGAGCTGTTCGTCGGCGAGGCCACGGTCAAGACCCACATCGGGCACCTGCTGGCCAAGCTCGGGCTGCGCGACCGCGTGCAGGCAGTGATCCTGGCCTACGAGACCGGACTGGTGGTTCCCGGCGACCTGACGGACTGACGCACGGGGTCCGGCTCGCGCCGCGGGCCCGGCTGCCCACCAGCAGACCGGGGCCGCCCGTCACCTGGGGGCCGCAGGGCGTCAGGCCAGGCTCAGCCGCCAGTTCTGCCCGACCAGGTCATGCCCGAAGCTGTAGTGCGGGTCCGAATCCACCAGCTCGAAACCGAACCGCTGGTAGATGCGGCGGGCCTCGGCGAGTATGTCGTTGGTCCACAGCACGATCTCCGGGTAGCCCGCCCGGCGGGCGAAAGCCAGGCACTCGGCCACCAGGCGCTCACCCAGGCCCAGGCCCCGGGCGGCCGGGTCGACCAGCAGCAACCGCAGCTGGGCTGTGCTGTCGTCCTTGCGCATGCAGAACACGCAGCCGACCGGCATGCCGTCCAGTTCCGCGATCCAGCCCGCCTCCCGCGGGTCGGCCCGGGCCGCGTAGTCGGCCACGATCCGGGCCACCAGCGCCTCGTAGCTGGCGTCCCACCCGTATTCCTGCGCGTAGAGCGCGCCGTTGCGCTGCACCACCCAGCCGAGATCGCCGGGCCGCGGTGAGCGCAGCACGAACGCGGCCGGGCGGTTCCGCGGCTCAGTGATCTCCTGGATGGTGGCCATCGCCGCGGTCAGCCGCTGCTGCCCGGCCTCGGTGAGCTGGTCGAGCAGCTCACCGATCTGTTCCCCGGATCGCTGGTCCAGGCCGCGCAATGCGTGCTCCCCGGCGCTGGTCAGCGTGATCACCCGGCGCCGGGCGTCGGTGTCCGAGCGCCGCCGGGCGATCACGCCGTCCGCCTCGAACCGGGCCAGGATCCGGCTCAGGTACCCGGCGTCGATGTCGAGGGAGCGGCGCAGCGCGCTGATCTCGCTCTCGCCGCGCCCTGTCTTCCCACCCTGGGCCAGCTCGAACAGCACGCGGGCCTCGGTGAGCGAGTAGGGGGAGTCGAGGTAGCCGCCGCGGAGCAGGCCGATCATGTTCGTGTAGACGCGGTTGAACTCACGCACCGCGCGGATCCGCCCGTCGCGCACTGTCCCGGCATCGGAGATGTCTGACTGAGGCAAGGAAGTCTTTGACATAGTCAAATAATTGCGCGCGGGCAGCCGGGGATCAACCCTTTCATGTGGAACGATCCGCCGGACCTTGGACCTCGGACATCGGACCGCCGGACCGCGGGGCGGTCAGCCGCGGTCGAGGGCCGTGCCGAGCAGGCCGAGCGGCGGGGAGCCGAGCTCCATCAGGGCGGTGTGGAAGCGCAGCAGCGTGAAGCCGTTGCCCCACTGCTTGCGGGCCTGCTCCCGCAGGTCCATGATCTCGAGCTTGCCCCACGTGTAGCGCCCGTACGTCGGATCGAACGTGGCCCGCCGGGCCTCCGACAGGGCCGCAGGCCCGGCCAGGTGCGTGTCCGCCTCGAACCGGCGGGCGCCTTCCTCGACGCTCATGCCCGCGGTGTGCACCCCGATCGCGCAGGCCAGCCGGGTCACCCGGACCAGGGCTTCGAGCCACACCCCTACCGCGAACCGGGGGTCGTCACCGCGGAACCCCTCCTCGACGCACAACTCCTCGGCGTAGTGCGCCCAGCCTTCCAGGAACGCCGCCGAGTGCAGGGTCCGGCGCACCGGACCGGCCACCCGGCGCAGCGCGCGGCCATGCGAGAAGTGTCCCGGCGCGACCTCGTGCACGACGATGCCGGGCAGGGTGGTGTCGCTGAACACCTCCAGCCATTCCTCCTGCTCGCGCCGCGGCCAGAGGGCGTCGGGCGGGGTCACGTAGAACCAGGAGGGGCCCTCCGGCTCGCCGGGCGCGTTCGTGGAGATCATGGCCATGGCCCAGCGCCGCGATTCCGGCGCGGGCCCGACCAGGCATACGCCGTCGTGGTAGGGCACCAGGTTCCGGTCCCGGGTGAACGCGATGGCCTGCTCGGTGCCACGCTGGGCCGCTTCGATCACCCCGTCCGGTCCCGGATGATCGCGGACCAGGTGCCGGCACAGCTCCAGCGGCGGCCGGCTGGCGTCGATCCGGGCACAGTCCTCGGCCAGCCGGTTCAGCAGCCGGTCCCGCTCCGCGTCGGCCCGCCCGGCCAGCACGCCGAGATCGACGTCCCTGTCCTCGGACGCGCTCATCAGGCTGCGCAGCCCGGCCGCGCCCAGCGCGGGATCGGGGTCCCCGTCCGTGGCCGCCAGCTCGAGGTGCGTCACGAGGCGGGTGTGCGCGGCGATGGCCCGGGCGGCCACGTCCGGCGGGGCGCTCAGCGGGACTCCCGCGGCCAGGCCGCGGATGCCGGAGATCAGCGCGCTCGCCACCGGGGCGCTGACCTGGTCCAGCGAGGCCAGCGCCGCGTCTACCGCCTGCGGCCAGAGGGACAGGTGCTGCAGCCGGGCCCGCGCGCGCTGCTCCGCCGGCGCGTACTCGCGGTCGTAGCAGGCCAGGTCCATCTCGGCCAGATGCGCCAGCGGGTTGCGCCGGTGCAGTTCCAGGTCGCCGTAGGCCACCTGGGCCCGCCGCTCGAACGCGGCCAGGTGGGACCCGTCGTGCGGATCGTCCAGCGGGCCGCCCGATGCGGCGGCCTCCGCCAGCCGGGCCAGGCCGTCCCGTACCCCGCCGGGGGAGAGGTCCTGGATCCTGCCGTCGTATTCGTGGCGTCCGCTGTACTCGCGCACGTCGGCGACGTCGAGATCACACACCGCCCGGACCCGCGGGGGAAGGTCATCCATGACCCTGACGCTACCGGGCCGGCCGGGCCGCCGGGCGGCGGGGTCAGCCATTCACAGACCCTGGCCGGGCTGGCCTGCACCGCCCTTCACCGCGTCCACGCTGAGCGGGCTGCCGAGCTTCGCCGGAAGCTTCGCGGAGCAGGTCAGCGTGGAGAACTTGACGTGCAGCGCGGTGAACTGGCCCGGCGGGAACACCTTGAGCCAGTGCGCGGTGACCGGCTGGCACACGGACTTGCTGTAGTTCATCGCGTCGACGACCTGGAGCGTCGCGTGCGCGGTCCCGCCCGGGGGCAGGATGACCGTGGCCGGCCCGACCGCGGGGTTGCGGGAGGCGGGCTCGCCGATCTGGCTGCCGGACGGCCCGGTCACGAACGAGACGCCCGGATAGCCGTACAGGTAGCAGGAGCTCGTGGACGTATTGGTGAAGTTGAGCGGGTAGTAGGTGCTGCCGGCGGCCGCGCCGCCCGGGCTGGCATTCACGGTCGCGGAGAGGTCGGCCGTTGCGCACGCCGGGGCCGAGGGCGTGCTGGGCGGCGTCGCCGGGGCCGTCGTCACGGAGGTGGACGGGACGCTCGACGGCGTGGTGGCCGCCGTGGTGGCGGCCGGGGACGCCGGGCTTCCCGCGGAGCTGTTGTTGCTGGTCGATCCGCAAGCCGCCGCGAGGGCCCCGGTGCACAGCAGGGCGGCTGCGGCGCTGATTCTCCGGGTGGCGTGGGCGGATGATGTCATGGGCCGTTCCCTTGTCGTGGCGGGGCCGCGAGCCGTGGCCCCTGGGGTGTCCTGACTCTTAGGACGCACCATGTGGCACGCCGGTTGCGTGAAAGTAAGGTGGCCGGGCGCGGAGGGCCTGGTCACCGGGGTGCGAGCGGGGTGGCCCGGCCCCCCGCTTGCCCGGCCTGCGGCACCGGGCGATTATGGCAGCGGAATCCCCGTCCCGTCCCCGGCCACGCCGGCCCACGCCCTCAGGAGTGCTGATGCTGCCGCAGGGTTCCTCGTTCACGACCCGGCCGCAGCTCGCGGGCACCTTCGGCATGGTCGCCTCCACCCACTGGCTGGCCACCGCGTCCGGGATGGCGGTGCTGGAGGCCGGCGGCACCGCGTTCGACGCGGCCGTCGCGGCGGGCCTGGTGCTGCAGGTGGTCGAGCCGCACATGAACGGGCTGGGCGGCGAGGCCCCGGTCATCGGCTACGACGCCGGGGGCACCGATCCCGGCCGCGCGGGTCCTTCAAGCCCGGGTGCTTCAAGTACGGGTCCTTCAAGCACGGGCGTCTTCGTGCTGGACGGCCAGGGACCCGCGCCCGGGAACGCCACGCTGGACATGTTCGGCGCCCTGGACCTCGACCTGATCCCGGGCAACGGCCTGCTCCCCGCGTGCGTCCCCGCGGCGTTCGGCACCTGGATGCTGCTGCTGCAGCGGCACGGCCGGATGCCGCTGCGCGACGTCATGCGGTACGCGATCGGGTATGCGCGGGACGGCTACCCGATGACGGCCGGGGTGAGTGCGGGGATCGCCGCCGCCGAGCCGATCTTCCGCGAGCACTGGCCCACCTCGGCGGAGATCTACCTGGCCGGGGGCGTGCCCGCCGCCGGGTCACGGTTCGCCAACCCGGCCCTGGCCGCGACCTACCAGCGGGTCCTCGACGAGGCCGAGGCGGCTGGCGGTGACCGCGACGTGCAGATCGAGGCGGCGCGGCGCGCGTTCTACGAGGGGTTCGTCGCCGAGGCGATCGGCTCCTACCTGGCCGCGGCCGAGGTGATGGACGTGACCGGGGAGCGGCACCGGGCCCTGCTCAGCCCGGCGGACCTCGCGGGCTGGCGGGCCAGCCAGGAGGCACCGGTGACCCTGGGCTTCGCCGGGCTGACCGTGTGCAAGACGGGCCCGTGGGGCCAGGGGCCGGTGTTCCTGCAGCAGCTGGCCCTGCTGGACGGGCTCGGCGTGGCGGACATGGACCCGGCCGGCCCGGACTTCGTGCACACCGTGGTCGAGAGCGCGAAACTCGCGTTCGCCGATCGCGAGGCGTGGTACGGCGATCCGAGATTCGCCAGCGTCCCGCTCGACGTCCTGCTGTCCCCTTCCTACGCAACGAACCGCCGGTCCCTGGTCGGTCCCTCGGCATCCCCGGATCTGCGCCCGGGTGATCCCGGCGGCGCCGCGCCGCGGCTGCCCGGGTACGCCACCCGCGCGGGGCGCGGGCCGGCCGGCATGGCGTCAGCGGAGCCGACCGCGGAGGAATCCGGGGCCGCGGCCCGCCCGGCCTGGGAGGTCACCGGCCAGGGGACCCGCGCGGACCCGAGGCCGACCCGGGGTGACACCTGTCACCTGGACGTGGCCGACCGGTTCGGGAACATGGTGTCGGCCACGCCGAGCGGGGGCTGGCTGCAGAGCTCGCCGGTCATCCCCGGCCTCGGCTTCTGCCTGGGGACCCGGGCCCAGATGTTCACTCTCACCCCGGGTCTGCCCAACAGCCTCGCTCCGGGCAAGCGCCCGCGGACCACGCTGACGCCGAGCCTGGCGCTGCGCGCCGGGGAGCCCTACCTGGCCTTCGGAACGCCCGGCGGGGACCAGCAGGACCAGTGGACGCTGGCCTTCTTCCTGCGGCACGTGCTGTTCGGGATGAACCTGCAGGAGGCGATCGACGCGCCCGCGTTCCACACCCGGCACTTCCCCTCGTCGTTCTACCCCCGTGAATCGTCGCCGCTGGCCGTCGACGTGGAGGAGCGCGCGGGGGCCGCGGTGCTGGACGAGCTGCGCCGCCGGGGGCACCAGGTCACGGTCCGGCCGCCGTGGTCGCTGGGCCGGGTCAGCGCGGTCGCCCGGGATCACGGGATGCTCTACGGGGCCGCCAACCCCCGCGGCATGCAGGGATACGCCGCCGGCCGCTGAACGCGGGCGGCGCAGCAGGCCAGCCGGCCGCTGAACACGGGCGGCGCAGCAGGCCAGCCGGCCGCGCACCGCGCAGTTGCCGGGGCCGACGAGGGCGCTGGGTCAGACGGGGAGGGCCAGGGCGGTGGCGATGACCGCCGCGACGGCAGCGGCGGCCCGGAGCCAGCCACCGGGCAGCCCGGTCCCGGCCGAGGGCAGCAGCGCCGATCCCGCGGCCAGCACCAGCAGCCCCAGTCCCGCGGCCAGCACCGGCGCCTGGCTGCGCAGCACCGCGGCGGCTTCGCCTGGGGCGCCGGCCGACTCGGCCAGGTGCGTGGCCAGCAGGTACGCGATCAGCGCCACGCCGAGCACCGCGGTATGCCAGGGCCGGGCCGGGTGCAAGGCTTCCAGCACCAGCGCGCCGAGGACCACTCCCTCGGCCCAGGGGAGCCGGCGCAGCCAGTCCAGGCCCCACAGGCCCACCCGGGCCAGCGGCCCGGGGTAGGCGCCGGGCCCCGGCGGCACCACGGCGACCGTGGCCAGCTGCACAAGGCCGCCGGCCACGCAGCACGCGGCGAGCACGGTGAGGGCCGGC
>JAOPYP010000283.1 GCA_025964635.1 Actinomycetes bacterium
GGCCGTGCCGGCCACCGGGCCGGCCGGGCGGCTCGCGGCCGTGGCCCGCGGCTCGGTGCGCTGGGAAACCGGCCTGGCTCTCCTGGTCGTGGCCATCGTGATCTTCGGCGCGCTCAGCTCCCCCCAGTTCCTGACCAGCGGCAACTTCTTCAACACCGGGGTCACCTCGGGTGAGATCGCGATCATGGCGCTGCCGATGACGCTGATCATCATCAGCGGTGAGATCGACCTGTCCGTGGCCTCCACGCTGGGCATGTCCAGCGCCCTGCTCGGCGTCCTGTGGCACAGGCACTGGCCGATGCTGGCCATCTTCGTGATGGTCGCGCTGCTGGGGATCGTGGCCGGCCTGATCAACGGGCTGCTGGTGACCCGGGTCGGCCTGCCCTCGCTGGCGGTGACGATCGGCACCCTCGCGCTGTACCGCGGGGTGGCCCTCATCCTGCTCGGCGCCAACACGGTCTCCAACTTCCCCGCGACCTACACCAACATCGGGGTGCTGCCGCTGCCGCACACCCAGATCCCCTACAACATCGCGATCTTCGTGGTGCTGGCCGTGATCTTCGGGATCGTGCTGCACGCCACCGCCACCGGCCGGTCCATCTACGCGATGGGGGCCAGCCCGGAGGCCGCGCTGTTCGCGGGGATCCGGGTCAGGCGGGTCAAGACCATGCTGTACGTGGTGTCCGGCCTGGTCTGCGCCATGGCCGGGGTGCTGTGGACGTTCCGCCTGTCCACCGCGGTGCAGAACAACGGCCTGGGCCTCGAGCTGGACGTGGTCGCGATCGTGCTGCTCGGCGGGGTGTCCATCTTCGGCGGCAAGGGATCGCTGGCCGGCGTGGTGCTGGCGGTGATCGCGTTCGCGGGACTGCAGAACGCCCTGCTGCTCACCAACTTCAACCAGGAGGCCACCGGCATCGTGATCGGGGTCCTCCTGCTCGTCAGCGTGTTCGCCCCGAACGCCGGGCGGCTCCGGGAACTGGGCCTGCCCCGGTGGGTCCGCGGCGGCCGGGGCCGCGGCGGCCGGAGCGGCCAGCCCTCCCCCGCGGTCAGGAGCGGGACATGACCAGGCCCGGCCCGGGGACACCTCCCGGCCCGGCCGCACGGCACCAGGGCCGGTCACCACGGCCCCGGCCGCATCCGATCAAGGCCGCCTGCCCTTCAGGCCCGGCGGCCACCGGCACGGCTCTCCCCAGTCCGGCCAGCCACCCGCATCCCCTCCAGGTCCGCAGCACTAGCACGGCTCCGATTGAAAGGATTCACATATGAGACGCTCAATGAAGAGAGCCCTCTGGGCACCCGCGGTGGTGCTGGTCGCCTCCGCCACGCTCGCCGCGTGCGGCTCGTCCGGGAGCGGATCCAGCGGATCCGGCGGCTCCTCCGCGTCCGCCTCGTCCGGTTCCGGGGCCTCCGGGTCGCTGAAGACCGGGCTGAAGGTCTTCATCATCCCGAAGAACCTGGGCAACCCGTACTTCACGACCGCCGACAGCGTGAACTCCGGCGGGGCCATGGCCGCCCTGCAGACGCTGGGCGAGACCTCCAGCGAGACCAGCGGGACGGCGGCCACGCCGTCCTCCCAGATCCCGGCCATCCAGGCCGCGATCACCAAGGGCGCCAACGCGCTCATCGTGTCGGCCACCGACCCGGCCGCGCTGTGTCCGACCCTGAAGGCCGCCATGACCAAGGGCATCACCGTGGTCACCTACGACTCCGACGCCCCCACCTGCCGGAACCTGTTCGTGAACCAGGCATCCACCGCCCAGATCGGGACCAGTGAAGTGGACCTGCTGGCCAAGGAGATCCACAGCAGCGGCCAGATCGCGATCGTGTCCGCCGCCGCGTCAGCCACGAACCAGAACGCCTGGATCGGGTACATGAAGCAGCAGCTGAAGAAGTACCCGAAGATGAAGCTGGTCTCGACCGTCTACGGCAACGACGACCCGACCACCGCCACCCAGGTAACCCAGGGCCTGCTGCAGCACTACCCGAACCTCAAGGGCATCATCTCCCCGACCACGGTCGGCATCCTGGCCGCCGCCCAGGTGGTCTCCTCGTCCAAGTACAAGGGCAAGGTCATCGTGACCGGGCTGGGCACGCCGGACTCGATGAAGAAGTACGTGGCCAACGGCGTCGCCCCGGCGTTCGAGCTGTGGAACCCGGCCGACCTCGGTTACCTGGCCGCCTACGCCGCGGTCAACTACGCCTCCAAGAAGATCACCAACGCCTCGGGGCAGTCCTTCACCGCAGGCAAGCTCGGCAAGTTCACCGTCGGGTCAGGTTCCAGCATCCTGCTGGGCCCGCCGTTCGTGTTCAACAAGGCCAACATCAGCAAGTTCAACTTCTGACCCGCGGGGCGCACGTGATCAACCGATTGGTGTCGCAGGAACGACACCAATCGGTTGATCACGAACAGCGCGCCGGCGCACGCTTCCGGCGGGCGTGAGCCATGGGCCGGGAGCCGGACGAGATCTGCTGCCTGGAGATGAACTGAGATGCCTGACCTGACCGCCGTGAAGACCGCCCTGAGGGCGCAGCGGATCGAACTGCCGTCCTGGGCCTTCGGGAACACCGGGACCCGGTTCAAGGTGTTCGCCCAGCCGGGCGTGCCGCGCACTCCGCAGGAGAAGATCGACGACGCGGCGCAGGTCCACAAGTTCACCGGGGTCGCCCCGGCCGTCGCGGTGCACATCCCGTGGGACACAGTGGACGACTACGCCGCGCTGTCCGGGCACGCCGCGGCGGGCGGCGTCGCGATCGGCACAGTCAACGCCAACGTGTTCCAGGACGACGACTACAAGCTGGGCAGCGTGTGCAACCCGGACCCCCGGGTGCGCCGCAAGGCCGTGGCCCACCTGCTGGAGTGCGTCGACATCATGGACGCCACCGGGTCCCGGGACCTGAAGCTCTGGTTCGCCGACGGCACCAACTACCCGGGCCAGGATGACATCCGGTCCCGCCAGGACCGCCTGGCCGGGGCCCTGGCCGAGGTGTACCAGCGGCTCGGCCCGGCGCAGCGGATGCTGCTGGAGTACAAGCTGTTCGAGCCGTCCTTCTACACCACGGACGTGCCGGACTGGGGCACGTCGCTGCTGCACTGCATGACGCTCGGGCCGCGGGCCGAGGTCGTCGTGGACACCGGTCACCACGCACCCGGCACGAACATCGAGTTCATCGTCGCCCTGCTGCTGCGGGCCGGGCGGCTCGGCGGGTTCGACTTCAACAGCCGCTTCTACGCCGACGACGACCTGATGGTCGGGGCCGCCGACCCGTTCCAGCTGTTCCGCATCCTGCACGAGGTCGCTGCCGCGGACGCGCTGCGCCCCGAGGCCGGCATCGCGTTCATGCTCGACCAGTGCCACAACATCGAGCCCAAGATCCCGGCCCAGATCCGCTCGGTGATGAACGTCCAGGAAGCCACGGCCAAGGCGCTGCTCATCGACACCAGGGCGCTGGCCGCCGCGCAGCAGGCCGGCGACGTGCTCGCCGCCAACGCCGCGCTCATGGACGCCTACAACACCGACGTCCGGCCCTTGCTGGCCGGACTCCGCGAGGATATGGGCCTGGACCCGGACCCGATCGCCGCCTACCAGCGCTCGGGCTACGCCGGCAAGATCGTCGCCGACCGCGTGGGCGGCACCCCGGCGAGCTGGGGCAGCTAGCCTGTTCCGCCGGCCGCACGCCCCGTTGCGCGCCGCGCAGGCCGGGCAAATTCGTAAGGGCACGCAACGAAAACCGCCGCGGGGACAGCCCGCCGAGAAGGAGTCATGACATGGCCGCGCAGGTACCGCCCGAAGTCACCGAGCTGCTGCAGCGCAGCAACCGGCTCGGGTCGGATCCCCGCAACACCAACTACGCCGGCGGCAACACCTCGGCCAAGGGCGAGGTGACTGACCCGGTGACCGGCGAGCCAGCCAGGCTGCTGTGGGTCAAGGGGTCCGGCGGGGACCTGGGCACGCTCACGGCGGACGGGCTGGCCGTGCTGCGGCTGGACCGGCTCCGCGCCCTGACCGGGGTGTACCCGGGGGTCGAGCGCGAGGACGAGATGGTCGCGGCGTTCGACTACTGCCTGCACGGCCTGGGTGGGGTGGTGGGGTCAGAGCTAGCAGAGCGCGGGGTGGCGGGGTCAGGACTAGCAGAGCGGGGCGCGGCGCCCTCGATCGACACCGCGATGCACGGGCTGGTGGACGCCCCGCACGTGGATCACCTGCACCCCGACTCGGGGATCGCGTTCGCCACGGCGGCCGGCGGCGAGGAACTGACCCGGGCCTGTTTCGGGGACCGGGTGCGCTGGGTGCCGTGGCGGCGGCCCGGGTTCCAGCTCGGCCTGGACATCGCCGCGGTGGCCCGGGAGCACCCGGAGGCGATCGGGGTGGTCCTGGGCGGGCACGGGATCACCGCGTGGGGCGCGACCAGCGAGGAATGCGAGGCCAACTCGCTGAGCATCATCGCCGACGCCCAGCGCTATCTCGACGAGCACGGCGTGCCAGAGCCGTTCGGCCCGGTCATCCCGGGCTACGAGCCGCTGCCGGACGCGGAGCGGCGGACCCGGGCCGCGGCACTGGCCCCGGTCCTGCGCGGCCTGGCCTCGACCGACCGGGCCCAGGTCGGGCACTTCACCGACCGCCCGGCCGTGCTGGACTTCGCGGCCCGGGAGAAGCACCCGGCGCTGGCCGCGCTCGGCACGTCCTGCCCGGATCACTTCCTGCGCACCAAGGTCCGCCCGATGGTGGCGGACCTGCCGCCGTCGGCGCCGCTGGAGGACGTGATCGCCCGGCTCCGTGAGCTGCACGCCGCCTACCGCGAGGACTACCGGGCCTACTACGACCGGCACGCGGTCCCGGACTCGCCGCCGATGCGCGGCGCCGATCCCGCGATCGTGCTGGTCCCCGGGGTGGGGATGTTCAGCTTCGGGGCCGACAAGCAGACCGCGCGGGTGGCGGGCGAGTTCTACGTCAACGCGATCAACGTGATGCGCGGCGCGGAAGCCGTCTCGGCCTACTCCCCCATCCCGGAACGGGAGAAATTCCGCATCGAGTACTGGGCCCTGGAAGAGGCCAAGCTGCGGCGGCGCCCCAAGCCCAGGCCGCTGGCCACCCGGGTCGCGCTGGTCACCGGGGGCGGGTCAGGCATCGGCCGGGCCACCGCGGAGCGGCTGGCCGCCGAAGGGGCGTGCGTGGTGGTGGCCGACCGGGACGGCGCGGCCGCCCAGAAGGTCGCCGGGTCGCTCGGGTCCGGTCTTCTCAACCCCGAGGACGTCGCGGTCGCGGTCACGTCGGACGTCACCGACGAGGACAGCGTGGCCGGCGCCTACCGGGACGCGGCGCTGGCCTTCGGCGGGGTGGACCTGGTGGTCAGCAACGCGGGGCTGTCCATCTCCCGGCCGCTGCTGGAGACCAGCCTGGACGACTGGGACATCCAGCACGACGTCATGGCCCGGGGCTCGTTCCTCGTCGCCCGGGAAGCGGCCCGGACCATGCAGGCCCAGGGCATGGGCGGCGACATCATCTACATCTGCAGCAAGAACGCGGTGTTCGCCGGGCCGAACAACGTGGCCTACGGCGCGGCCAAAGCCGATCAGGAGCACCAGGTCCGGCTCCTCGCCGCCGAGCTGGGCGGGTCCGGCATCCGGGTGAACGGGATCAACCCCGACGGCGTGGTCCGCGGCTCGGGGATCTTCGCGGGCGGGTGGGGCGCCCAGCGGGCCGCGGTGTACGGGGTGCCCGAGGAGGAGCTCGGCGCGTACTACGCGCAGCGGACCCTGCTCAAGCGCGAGGTGCTGCCCGAGCACGTGGCCGCCGCGGTGGTCGCGCTGACCGCCGGCGACCTGGCCCTGACCACCGGGCTGCACATCCCGGTGGACGCGGGCGTGGCCGCCGCGTTCCTGCGCTGAGGTAACGGCGATGGCCCCCGCGTCGATGAGGCCCGCGTCGATGAGGGCGCCACTGGCTGCCGGAACTGCGATCGCCGCCGTGGACCTGGGCGCGTCCGGCGGGCGGGTCATGGTCGGCCAGGTCGGCGCCCGCGAGCTGAAGCTCCACGAGGCGCACCGGTTCGCGAACACGCCGGTCCAGGTGCTGGGCACGCTGCACTGGGACATCCTGGGGCTGTACCGCGGGATGCTGGACGGCCTGGGCGCGGCCGCGCGGACCTTCGACCTGGCCAGCGTGGGGATCGACTCGTGGGGCGTGGACTACGGCCTGATCGACGCGGGCGGGGCCCTGCTCGGCAACCCGGTGCACTACCGCGACGCCCGCACCGACGGCATGGTCGAGGAGGTGCTGGCCACGATCCCCGCCGCGGACCTGTACGCGGTCACCGGGGTGCAGCAGATGCCTATCAACACGATCTACCAGCTGGCCGCGGCGGCGCGGACGCCGCAGCTGGCCGCGGCCCGGACCCTGCTGCTGATCCCCGACCTGCTGGCCTACTGGCTGACCGGCGAGGTGGGTGCCGAGGTGACCAACGCGTCCACCACCCAGCTGTACGACACCCGGGCCCGGGACTGGGCGTGGGACCTGATCGGCCGGGCCGGCCTGCCCGCCGGGCTGTTCCCGGCCCTGCGCCAGCCCGGGAGTGTCATCGGGACCCTCCGGCCGGAGCTGGCCGCGGAGCCGGGCCTGTCCTCCCTGGGCTCCTCGCGGCCGGGCGGGCCGGTGCCGGTCATCGCGGTGGGCTCGCACGACACCGCGTCCGCCGTGGTCGCCGTGCCCGCTGAGGGCCGGGACTTCGCGTACGTCTCCTGCGGCACCTGGTCCCTGGTCGGCGTGGAGCTGGACCAGCCCGTCCTCACCGAGGCGAGCCGCACCGCCAACTTCACCAACGAGACCGGAGTCGACGGAACCATCCGTTATCTGCGCAACGTGATGGGCCTGTGGCTGCTCCAGGAGTCGGTCCGCACCTGGTCCGCCGCCGGCCACCCCGCGAACCTGGCCGCGCTGCTCCGGGAAGCGGGGCGGCGGCCGCCGCTGCAGGTCGTGGTGGATCCCGACGATCCGGTGTTCCTGCCCCCGGGGGACATGCCCGCCCGTATCTCCGAGGCCGCCGGGCGCACCGGCCAGCCGCCGCCGGCCGATCCCCCGGCCGTGGTCCGCTGCATCCTGGACAGCCTGGCCCTGGCCTACCGGGCCCGGCTGCGTGAGGTGCAGGAGCTGTCCGGGCGGGCGGTGGACACCGTGCACGTGGTCGGCGGCGGCGTGCACAACACCCTGCTCCTCCAGCTCACCGCGGACGCCTGCGGCCTGCCCGTGATCGCCGGCCCCGCCGAGGCGGCCGCACTGGGCAACATCCTGGTCCAGGCCCGCACGCAGGGCGCTGCCCCCGGCGACCTGTCCGGAATGCGCGCCCTCCTCCGCGCCAGCCAAGAACTCCGCCGCTTCGAGCCGTCCAGCCCGGACGCCCGGGCCTGGGAGGCGGCGGCCGCCCGGATCGGACTCTAGAGCCGCCGGCTCAGCTCATTCCCTGCCGGTGTGCGGGGGGCCGGGAACTCATGGCTGGCCGGGCCAAGCGGGCGGTCGTTGCGGACCCGGTCAGCCGCTGAACTTCTTGATGGCCTCCTCGGTGACCGGTGTGAAGAAGTTGACCAGGTTGCCGTCGGGGTCGCGGAACAGGATGGAGCGGTTGCCCCACGGCATGGTGGTGGGCTCTTGCACCCAGTCGCTGACCAGCGGCTTGAGTCGCTCGTACTCGCTGTCGACGTTGTCGACGCGGAACTCGATGATGACGGTGTGGTTGTCCGCGGGGCGAGCGGAATCCTCCCCGAACAGCTGTGTCGTCTGTGTGTGGCCAATGGCCAGCGTGCAGGACGGCATGATCAGCTCGGCGAACACCGGTGTGTAGCGCACCGCCTCGACGCCAGTGACCTGCTCGTAGAACTGGACCACCCGCTCAAGGTCGTCGGTGATCATGCGGACAGAAACGAGATCCACGGCGTCATCCTCTTTCGGCAGCGGTACGATAGCTGGGTCTGAACGCTACGCTACCGTAGCGTAGCGAAGTGGAGGAATCGAGGGATGGGAAAGGGAACTCGCGGCCACGCTCAGCCCGCCAGGCGCTGGGCAGCAGCATCGGAGGAGGGCGACGTCGCCGCGGTCGACGGTCGTGTGCGGCGATCGCGAGATCGTGTGCTGACGACTGCCTTCGAGCTGCTCAGCGAGAGCGGAGTCGGTGGCTTCACCGTCGATGAGGTTGCCCGCCGGTCAGGGGTCGCAAAGACCACCATCTACCGTCACTGGCCATCTCGTGAGGCGCTCGTGATCGATGCCGCCTCCCGGATCAGCGCCGAGCAGGAGGTTCCCGATACGGGCTCACTCGAGGAGGATGTCATGGCGATCCTTGCGAACCTCGGCTACCTGCTGGGCACGGCGCGGTGGTCGTCGGTGGTGCCCTCGATCGTCGACGTCGCCGAGCGCGATCCGGAGTTCGCCGGCATTCACGGCAGAATCCAGCGCGGACACGCGGCACCGCTCAGGAAGGTCATCGAGCGAGCAGCAGGCCGGGGCCTGATATCCGCGACCGCCGACCCGGCGACCATGGTCTCGGCGCTGATTGGGCCGCTCTACTACCGCCGATGGTTCTCACGTGAACCGATCGATGATCAGTTCGTCAAGACGATCGTCAGCAACGTGATCAGCAGTCACCGAGCCACCGGCGTTCGCGGCCGGGGCCCGCACGCTTAAACCGCCCGGCACCGGGCCAGCACTGGCCGACCCGGCACAGGGCCAGTGCTGGCCGGTGCCGCACTGGCCCAGGGCCGGCTCGGCGTCAGCCGCCGATGCGGCGGGCGCGCTGGTCCACGCCCATTTCCCCGTACGGGTAGTCCGCCGGGCGCGGGTCGCTGGCCACGTCCAGCGCGACCAGTTCCTCGGTGGACAGGCGGAGGCCCGCGGCCCGCAGGTTGGCCTCGAGCTGCTCGGTGGTGCGGGCCCCGAGGATGGTCGACGTCACCCCGGGCCGGCCGGTCACCCAGGCCAGGGCGACCTCGGCCATGGACACGCCGCGCGCCTTGGCGATCTCCTGCACTGCGTCGATGACGTCCCAGGTGCGGTCCACGCCGCGCCGGTCGTAGGCCTCCATGCCACGGCCCGGGTCCTCGCCCAGCCGGGTGGCGCCGGAGGGGCGCTGGTCCCGCTGGTACTTCCCGGACAGCCAGCCACCGCCGAGGGGGCTCCAGGGCAGCAGCCCGAGTCCCGCGTCGATCGCGGCGGGCACGATCTCCCACTCGATCTCCCGCACCAGCAGGCTGTACTGCGGCTGCAGGGTGACCGGCGCGGTGAGGTTCATCTCGTGGGCCAGGTGCACGGCCTTGGTCAGCTGCCAGCCGGTGAAGTTGGACAGCCCGTAATAGCGGATCTTGCCGGCCCGGACGAACCCGTCCAGCGTGCGGATCGTCTCCTCCATCGGCGTGATCGGGTCGAACGCGTGGACCTGGTACAGGTCGACCGCGTCCAGCCCGAGCCGGCGCAGCGACGCGTCCAGTGCGCGGGTCAGGTGCCGCGCGGACAGGCCGGCGCCGTTGGGCGAGTCGTCCGTGGCGAACCGGCCCTTGGTGGCCAGCACCACCCGGTCGGTCACGTCGGCCGAGCGGGCGCCGAACCAGTGGCCGATGATTTCCTCGGAGGTCCCGCCGTTGTACACGTCGGCGGTGTCTACCAGCGTGCCGCCGGCCTCCACGAACATGTCCAGCTGCCGGTGCGCCCCGGTCTCGTCCGTCTCCAGGCCAAAAGTCATGGCCCCCAGACAGAAGCTCGACACCGCGCAACCACTACGTCCCAGGGTGCGATAGTCCATACCTGCCACCCTATGCGGGCGGATCGCGGCCGCCCGGGGCTTCACCGGACGAAGCGCCTCGCCCGGCGCGGGCTGTCCGCCGGCCGCAGGCGCCCCGGTCCGTGCTTACCAGGCATCGCCCTCGCGCCAGTCGCAGGTCAGCTCGCGGGAGATGTCCAGCGGGTCCGTCGCGGGGTAGACGTAGATGTACCCCTCCTCGTCGGCCGTCCGGATGATGCCCCTGGGGGTGAGCGCCGAGCAGGGACCCAGCCACCGCAGCCAGCCCCGCGCCGCGTAAAAGGCGGCGCCCGCATCCGTGGAGCCCAGGGCACCCACCTCGTAGGCCCCGCGGATGATCCGCTCCACCGTGTCCATCAGGGTCCCGCCGAGGCCCGTCCGGCGGCGGTCCGCGCGGACCGCGACCGCCTCGACGTAGCCGGTGCGCCAGGCCCGCCCGCCGTACAGCAGCTGCCGCTGGATCACCGACGCGTGCCCGATCAGCTCCGGGCCCTCCCACAGCATGGCGTGCATCCCGCCGAGCGCGTGGTCCCAGTCCTCGTCGGTCATGTCGTCGAACACGTCGTCCAGCAGGGCCCGGGCCGCGTGGCGCGTGGCGGCATCCAGGTCGGCGGTGTGGGCGATCCGCAGTTCCGCCGCGGGCGTCATCGGCCCTCCGCCGGGCCGCCGGCGAGATCCTGGGCCGCGGCCCGGCCCGCCTCGGCGGTCCGGCGCAGGAAACCGGCCAGCAGGTCCAGCTGCTCCTCGTCGTAGTCGCCGATGATCTGGTCCATCGCGCTGTTCATCCCGGAGTAGAGGCGGATCACCTCCGCGCCACGGGCCCGCTCGGCCCGGATCAGGACCGCGCGCCGGTCGGCGGGGTCGCGCTCGCGGACGATCCAGCCGCCCCGCTCCAGCCGGTCGAGGATCCCGGTCATGGTGGCCGGGTGCAGCCCGGCCCGGCGGGCCAGGGCGCTCGGGCTGAGCGGGCCGTCCCGGCTGATCAGGTCGAGGCACTCCAGGTCGGTGCCCCTGAGCTCCAGCTGTCCCCGGACCTGATGGTTGAGCAGGGACACCTGAACGCTCACGTCGCGGAGCGACGCCCGGACCTCCCGGTCCAGCCGCCGCCGGCGCCGCGCCGCCTCCCGGCTGGCAGGCTCCCGGTTGGCAGGTTCTACTGGCTTCATATAATATGAACTCCATATCGTACGGACTACAAGAGATAAGGTACCTCATGGAGCTCACGATCTTCGGCGCAACCGGCGCCACCGGGACCAGCCTCACCGAGCAGGCCCTTGCCGCCGGGCATCAGGTCACGGCCGTGGTCCGCGACCCGGCCCGGCTGTCCGTGCCCGACTCGCCCCGGCTGCGGGTCTTGACCGCCGACCTGATGGACCCGGCCGCGATCAGCCCGGCCGTCGCTGGCGCGGACGCGGTGTTCGCCGCGTTCGGGCCCCGCGGAACCGGGGCCACGACCGTGCTGCGCGAAGGCACCCGGAGCGTGATCGAGGCCATGCAGAAGGAGGGCACCCGCCGGCTCATCATGATCAGCGGATCCGTCGTGACCGATGAGGGCGAGGGCCCCGCCATGCGCTACCTGGTCAAGCCCCTGGCCCGCGGCACCCTGCTGCGGCACGTGGCCGCCGACATGCGCGGCGCCGAGGAGGAGATACGGGAGACCGGACTGGACTGGACGATCGTGCGGCCACCCCGGCTGACCAGCGACCCGGCTTCGGGCACCTACCGCACCGCGGTCGACCGCAACCTGCCCCGCGGCGTCAAGGTGTCCCGCGCGGATCTGGCCGCGTACATGCTCGGGATCATCGGGGACCCGGCCACCATCCACCACCACATCGGCATCGCCCGCTGACGGGGTCTGATCCCGTGAGCGG
>JAOPYP010000287.1 GCA_025964635.1 Actinomycetes bacterium
CCGGCTGAATTCTCTGGAAGGCAGGGGAATTGAATGGCGAGCAGGACTGCCGCGAGCACTTCCCTGTCACGGGGACCTGAGCTGATCAGGTTGGTCACGCGCAGGCCCGCGCGGTCAGCGGCGGGCACGTGCGCGGGCACGTGCGCGGGCTGGGGTAACGCCACGGCGCTGGCGGCGCTCTTTATAGGGGGCTAGGCCCTGTCGCCGCTAGCGGAAGGTGGATCCATGCGACATCTGATTGGGGTCGTCCTAGCGATTGTCATGGTTGCGGTGCTGTTCTTCGCGGGTGCGTGGGGATACCTGCGGCTGACTGCCCTGACCGTCCCGCCGTCCCAGTTGCCCGGTGGCGGCGGCTCCCTCCTCTCCGATCACGGCATGCTTGCCTCATTGGTCGCGGTGGCGGCCACCGGCCTGCTGGCCGGGATCCTGGCGGCCGTGCCGCGGATCTCACCGCTGGCCGCGGGGCTGCCCGGGCTGCTGTTGCTCGGCTTGACGGCGCTCTACCTGGTCAGCGTCCGGCACGCGGTCAATCTCATCCCGTTGAGGTCCCACACGTACGGGACCGGTCTCGAGGCCATGCTCTTCCACGGGATCCTCGGGGCAGCCGGCCTGGCGATGATCATCCCGCTGTTCGTGCCCTCCAGGTGGCGGGCTCGCCGCACCGCCGGGTCAGGGATGACTGAGGACAGCGAGGACAACTCCAGCCTGGCCGAGATCACCGGATCGCAGGAACCGACAGAGGCGTTCCGTTACCCAGAACCGGCCGATCAGGCCGGCGCAACTGGTCCTTCGCCCAGCTTCCAGTACGGTCAGGCCCTGCCCAGCGGCCTCCCGCGCCGGCTGCCGACATGATCGTCTTCCGGGTGGGCGGCTTCGTCCCCAGAACTCGCAGGTAGCGCCCCTGACGTGCCGGGCGGGTGGTTACGCCGATGCGCACTCGGGACGGTGGCCTTCGGTGGTGATGGCGCCGCACTCAGGGCAAACCAGGTGGGCCCAGCAGGCGGCCTCGCCACCCTCACCGGGCTCACCAGGCTTGCCGGGCTCAGCAGTAGCCTGGCCGCCTTCGGCCGACTCGCCGGTGGCCTGGTGCCGGAGCAGCTGGGCGAGGACCGCGGCCTGGCTGTGGGAGATGTCCCGGGTCGCGGTGAGCAGGGTGACGGGACCGCCGGCCGCCAGGGTGGCCAGGTGATCCAGGGCGGCCCGAGGCGCACCCTGCGCGAGTTCCTCGGTGTAGCGACGGCAGAACTCGGCGAATTTGGCCGGGTCGTGCCCGTACCAGGACCGTAGGTCGCTGGACGGCGCTACGTCCTTCGCCCACTCATCGAGCCGGGCCGCGTCCCTGGACAGGCCGCGGGGCCACAGTCTGTCCACTAGCACGCGCGTGCTGTCCTGGGGTTCCGGTGGGTCGTACACCCGCCGAACCCGGACGTCTGACTGCATCGCCGGATCCTCCCCATCGGCGGTCACCTGGTGCCATCATGCGGCACGTCTGGCTGGGCCGGGTTCCCGGGTCGTGTGCAGCAGACGGCGCGGGCGGCTGACGTCGCCAGGCGACGCCGACGGGGCGCCCGTTATCTGAAGTAAATGGTCTCGGGTGTAGCGAGGCCCCCCGGACGGCTGTGACGTTCGATCGCATGTCCGCCGGGGGGCCAGCACCGCCGTGCCCGAGCACGGCGGCCGCGGCCAGGCCCGGCCGGAGAACAAACGGGCCGCCCGGAAGGCTGAGGCGTTCGAGGAAACCCTGTCCCGCGTCAGCCGCCGGGTCGCGACCCTGGCCCGGCAGGCGGCGGCGGAGTTGCGTGCGGAACGGATCGCGGCAGCCCGGGCGGCGAAGCAAGGCCGCGGGCCGGGCACACCTGGGCCCGGGACTGCGGCTGGCCGGACGGGCCGCACCGTCACCGGCGAGCCCACCGGGGACCGGGCCCTGCGGTCACCGGCGAGCGAGAAACGGCGCGGTGGCACCCTCGCCCCTGACGCGCCGGCGGCAGGTGAAGCGCGACAGCCGCTAGGCACGGCCGGATTACATCCCCGTTCGGCCGTCTGCCCGCGAATTGACTTGCAGTGGGCAATAGGCTTCTTGTCCATGCACATCGATGCGGTTTTCGGTGCCATCGGCCGGTGGTGCGTCCGCCTGCGCTGGCTGGTTCTGCTGGTCTGGGTGGTCGGCGCGATCGCGGCCGTGACGCAGCTGCCGGCGTTGTCGAGCGTGACCCAGAGCAACAACTCCAAGTTCCTGCCTGCGAACGCGCCGAGCCAGCACGCGATCAACCTGTCCGCGCCGTTCGGCAGCTCGAACCTGCTCCCGATCCCCGTCATCGCGGCCACCACTACCGGGCCGCTGACCGCGGCGGACATCAGCGCGGTGACTTCCCTGCAGGCCAAGTTCCACTCCGTGACCGGTATCAAGCAGGTGCTTGACGTCGGCCGGTCCGCCAACGGCCAGGCCGTGCAGCTGCTGGCCCTCGCCGCCAACAACAGCGGCAACCAGAACTATCAGCAGAACCTCATCGACGGCATGCGCGCGAAGATCGCCAGCGCCGGGCTGCCCGCCGGGTTGCGGGTCCACCTGGCGGGCAGCATTGCCGTTCAGGTGGACCAGCAGAAGGCGTCCGGCAACACCGGCAACAAGGTGCAGAGCCTGTCGCTGATCTTCATCATCGTGCTGCTCGTGCTCATCTTCCGGTCGCTGACGCTCGCCATCACCACGGTCCTGCCCGCCCTGCTGTCCGTGCTCATCTCCGGTCCGCTGGTGGCCGAGGCGGCCAAGCATGGCCTGCAGGTATCGCCGCTCGCCCAGTTCCTGCTGATCGTCCTGGTGCTCGGCGCCGGCACCGACTACGGGCTGTTCCTGGTCTTCCGGGTCCGGGAGGAGCTGCGGGCGGCCGGCCATGACGTGACCGGCATGGACGGGGCGCCGCAGTATGGCCTGTTCCGGTCCCTGCTCTCGGACCTGGCCGGACCCCGGCCGGCCGCGCGGGCCGCGCTGATCGAGTCGGTCACGCGGGTCGGCGAGTCGATCACCTTCTCGGCCGCCACGGTCATCGCGGCGGTGCTGACCCTGCTGGCGGCGAGCTTCCCGTTCTACTCGAACCTCGGCATCCCGTTCGCCATCGCGATCGGGGTCACCCTGCTGGCGGGCCTCACGCTGCTGCCCGCGCTGCTGTCGATCCGCCTGTCGCTGCTGGCGATGAAGCGGACGCTGTTCCAGGCCATGTTCCACCGGCCCAAGTTGCTGCCCTGGAGCATCCAGGGCCGCGGCGGGATCGGCGTCTGGGGCCGGGTGGCCGGCCGCATCGTGCGCCGGCCCGCGACCACGCTGGTCATCGGCGTGGTGGCGTTTGGCGGCCTGGCCCTGGCCGTCCTCGGTTATACGGCGTCCGGCTTCGGCGGCAGTACGGCCCCGCCGGCTGGCAGCGACTCCGCGAAGGGCACGCTGCTGCTGACCAAGTATTTCCCGGAGTCGGCGGCCAACCCGACCTCACCGATCTTCAAGTTCAGCCAGCCGGTCTGGACCGATCCTCAGGTTCTGGCCAAGGCCACCAGCGAACTCAAGGCCAGCAGCCTGTTCACCACGGTGGCCGGGCCGCTCAACCCGAGTGGGCTGACGCTGCCGCCCGCCGACTACACCCGGCTGCACGCCGGGCTCGGCCCGGCCAAGGCCCTGCCGCCGGTCGAGCCAGCGGCTCTGGCTGGCAAGGTGCCGCCCGCCATCTACCAGCTGTACCGCAGCACCTCGAACTTCATCAGCGCCGA
>JAOPYP010000342.1 GCA_025964635.1 Actinomycetes bacterium
GGGTCAGCTGAGGGGCTGCAGTCGCGTCCGCTCGACGCGGGCGAGCTTGCGCCTCAGGCGCTTGTACTCTCGCTCTTGCCTGGCGGTACGCCGGTAACCCTTGTAGGCCAGGTTGGTGCGCTCGAGCGGGTCGGTCTTCAGGTCATACATCTCCCACTGGGGCGGCACCTTGCAGTCGGCGTCGTAGTAGCGGGCAATCTTGTAGCGGTGCTCGCGGATGCTGACGATGTGGTTCGGTGGCTGCGGGTAGGGCCCGCTGGCCTGCCCGGACTGCCAGTCGTCGTACGTAAAGACCGTGTAGCTCTGCGGCGGCCGGGCTGAGCGGCACAGGATCTGGTCGGAGTAATCGACCCCCTGCCAGTCGGCCCGGGCCCGCGCCGGCACGTCGAGGAGACTGGCCAGGGTCGGCAGGAAGTCGACGTGCGAGACGATGGAACGGTTCGTTTGGGGCCGGGGGAACAAGCGGGGGTTGGAGTAGACCAGCGGGATCCGGGTCGTTTCCTCATAGAAGTTGAAGTTCTTCTGGCGCAGGCCGCCGTGGGCCGTGCCCATCTCGCCGTGATCGGCCGTCGCGACCACGAGCGTGTTGTCCAGCAGGCCGCCGTCCTCCAGCGTGTTGAGGATCTTGACCAGGTACTCGTCCGAGACCTTCATCAGGTTGCCGTAGAAGTTCAGGTAGTTGCGCTTCATCTCGGGCGTCGGGATCGGCCCGGTGAGATTGAATATCCGGCGGAATTGCGCCTGGACGGTGGGCTTGGTCGACAGGTCCTCGTTGACGGTCGCCGGGAGGCCGATCTCGCCGTCCAGCCAGTTGTCGTCGTATCCTCCCGCCACGTAGCTCGACGGGTAGAACAGCACGTCGTGCGGGTTGACCAGCGAGACGACCATGAAGAATGGCTGGCTCCGCGCGGCCGTGTCGCGCAGGTACTGAACGGCGCCCTCGGTCCCCGCTTTGGCCGTCCCTTCTGAGTTCATGAAGCGGCCGTCGTTGTCGTAGATACCGCCGCCCTCCTCGGGGATGCTCTGGTCGGCCCCCGCGTCCGGCGGGTCCCACCGCGTGAAGCCGTACTTGTTCACGTCCTCGGGGACCCAGTCCGACCCGGCTGCGGGCTTGTTGCAGTGGAACTTCCCCTTGTAGACCGGCACGTAGCCGGCCGCCAGCGAGACGCTGGCCAGGTTCTTGAATCTGGTGGACAACTCGACCTGCGGGTATTGCGGCGCGGGCATGTCCTGCTCGAGCGTGTACTTGACGCCGTGCTGGGCCGGGAAGTACCCGGACATCAGCGTCGACCGGGCCGGCGAGCACATGCACGCGTTCGTGAAGGCATTCTCGAACAGCATGCCGTGCTCCTGCAGGCGGGTCATGCCCGGCAAGTTGCGCCTGCTCCATCCCCGCGGGAAATGCTGGATGGCGCGCTGCTGGTCGGTCAGGAAGAGAAGGACGTTCATGCCCCTGATCCCGCGAGTTCGCGGCGGGCGCCGCGATGGGCCCGTACTCGATGCGGCTGCGGCAGCGGCAGTCCGGCCAAGCAGGAGCCCCGGCGCCGCGACAGCAGCGGCCTTCAGCAGTTCGGCGCGGGTGATCCCGCCCGTGCCCGTGCCCGTGCCCGATTCGTCCATTACCGTTCCTTTCGCATCAATGCCGCCATCCCGCCGGATAATTTTCTGCGGCGCCCTTCGGAGGTCTTCAAGACGATGGTTGCGGGCAGCCGTGCCCGGCGCCGCTTCGACACTCCCGACGCCGCAAATTTCCGGCACAGGCGATGCGTTTCTGACCGCACTGTCCCGCATTATCGGCAATCAGGTAAAGGCACGGACTGTCGGCTGCTGCGGCACATTAGCCCGATCCATGCGACCTCGACTCCGCCCAGGGCGACATGCCTGGATCGAGATCTCCCTTGAGATCGTGGTGCAGCGCCGGCGCCTGGCCGACGAGTTCAGCCTCAATGGGTCGACCGGTCCGGTCCGGGGCGGCCCGGCGGGGCGGCGGTTAGCACGGCATGGATATCCGCCGGCCACGGTCGGTCAGTTGGTGTTACCAGCTCTGGGCCCAGCGGAGCGGCGGTCGACGAACCAGCCAGTGGCCGCCGTTGCGCAGGTGGCCGCCGCGCCCAGGAGACTAGTTGGCACGCCTGCCAGCCGGGGGACAGGGTGCGGTGGGTCCTCGACCGCCGTGCCAGGGACCAGAGGGGCCAGGAAAAACGGCGCCCAGTACGCCACCGGAACTGCCGCCGCGTACAGCCGGGTCGAGGCCTCGTCGTTCGTGCCGGACCATAGGGACCAGATGTTCAGGGACGACAGTGTGACGGCCGTCGCCAGCGCGGTCACCCCGTGGAATCGGGCGTGTGCAGGCCAGCGATCGTTGAAGATGTGCGAGTCGTTCCAGTCCGCGGCCAGGGACGCCACCACGGTGATCACGTTGGCGGCAGTGAGCAGGCTCCGGCCGAGCACGCGGCCGCCGCTCGGGATAACTGGCCGGATCATCTCTGGCTCCGCTCAGCTTGGGCAGCGTCGTGTTCCACGCTACTCCGGCGGAAGTGCCGCGCCGGGTGCCGCCCGTGGCGTTTATCGTGTGATTTGTTGGGAACCTCACGCCACCGCGGGCGGGGCCGGTGTCCCGAGCCGCTTTGGCCGGTTCCCACAACACAGCAGCCCCGGTATGGGCCATGCGCGACATTGGCGTACCCCCGGAAAGGGGACAGGGTGGTAAGCAAGTGCAGGCGACGCTCCGGGGCCGGACGTCGCCTGCTGCGCGTGGGTACATGGAAGGCTTAGCCGGTGTTCAGTCGTGTCGCCATCGTGAATCGCGGGGAGGCCGCGATGCGGCTGATCCACGCGGTCCGGGACCTTTCCGCGGAAACCGGGATACGGACCGAGACGGTCGCCCTCTACACCGACGCGGACCGGTCAGCGACGTTCGTCCGGGAGGCCGACCTGGTCTACCCGCTGGGGCCGGCCTCGGCCCGCCCCTACCTCGACCTCGCCGTGCTGGAGAAGGCACTGGTCGAGACTGACGCCGACGCCGCCTGGGTCGGCTGGGGCTTCGTGGCCGAGGATCCGGCGTTCGCCGAGCTCTGCGAGAAGGTCGGCGTCACGTTCATCGGGCCGAGCGCGGAGGCGATGCGCATGCTCGGTGACAAGATCGGCGCGAAAATGCTCGCCGAGGAGGTCGGGATCCCGGTCGCGCCATGGAGCCGTGGTGAGGTTGCGAGCCTCGACGCCGCACTGCGCGCCGGTGACGAGATCGGCTACCCCCTGATGCTCAAGGCCACCGCGGGCGGTGGCGGGCGCGGCATCCGCATGGTCGCCTCGGCCGGCGACCTCACGGACGCCTACCAGCGCACCAGCCAGGAGGCGCTGCGCGCCTTCGGCAGCGGCGTCGTCTTCCTGGAACGCCTGGTCACGGGCGCGCGGCACGTCGAGGTCCAGGTGATCGCGGACGGCCAGGGCACGGCGTGGGCGCTCGGCGTCCGCGATTGCTCGGTGCAGCGGCGCAACCAGAAGATCATCGAGGAGTCCGCCTCGCCGGTGCTCTCGCCCGAGCAGACCGCCGAGCTGAAGGCGTCGGCCGAGCGGCTCGCGCTGGCCGTGCGCTACCGCGGCGCCTGCACCGTCGAGTTCCTCTACCACCCCGGGGAGAAGTTGTTCGCCTTCCTCGAGGTGAACACCCGGCTCCAGGTCGAGCACCCGATCACCGAGATCACCACTGGCACCGACCTGGTGCGGCTGCAGCTGCACGTCGCCGCGGGCGGCAGGCTGGAAGGCCCGCAGCCGGTGGAGTCCGGGCACGCCGTCGAGGCGCGGCTCAACGCCGAGGACCCGGACCGCGACTTCGCCCCCTCCCCCGGCCACATCGCGCGGCTCGTGCTGCCCGCGGGCCCGGGCATCCGCGTGGACACCGGCGTGAGCGAGGGTGACACCATCCCCGCCGACTTCGACTCGATGATCGCCAAGATCATCGCCTACGGCAGCGACCGCAACCAGGCGCTCGCCCGGCTGCGCCGCGCGATGGGCGAGACCACCGTGATCATCGAGGGCGGCGCCACCAACAAGAGCTTCGTGCTCGACCTGCTCGATCAGCCCGAGGTGATCGACGCCAGCGCGGACACCGGCTGGATCGACCGGGTCCGCCGCGAGGGCAGGCTCGTCACCAGCAGGCACTCCGCCATCGCTCTCGCCGCGGCGGCCATCGAGGCCTACGAGGACGAAGAGGAGGTCGCCCGGCAGCGGCTCCTCGCTACCGCGTACGGTGGCCGCCCACAGGTGCAGCACGAGAACGGCCGCCCGCTGGACCTCAAGCTCCGCGGCGTCGGATACCGGGTGAGCGTGGCCCGCATCGGGCAGAAGCGCTTCCGCGTCGGCATCAGCGGCGGCCGCGCGCACCCGGCCGACGTCGAGATCGAGCGCTTCGACTCCCACAGCGGCCAGATCACCGTGAACGGCCAGCGCTACCGCCTGGTCACCGGCACCCACGGCCCGATCCACCTGATCGAGGTCGACGGCGTCACGCACCGCGTCAGCCGCGACGAGGGTGGTGTCGTCCGCTCCCCCGCGCCCGCGCTGGTAGTCGCGACGCCGGTCTCCGTTGGCGACGAGGTCGACGCGAACGCGCCCATCGTCGTGCTGGAGAGCATGAAGATGGAGACGGTGCTGCGCTCGCCGTTCCGCGCCCGGGTGCAGGAGCTGCCGGTCTCGGTCGGCAGCCAGGTGGAGGCGGGCGCGGCGCTGCTGCGCCTGGAGCCGCTGGCCGACGAGGGCGCGGAGGCGGGGGTCGCCGAGGGCGCGGAGCCAGGGGTCGCCGGCACTAGCGGGACGGTCGAGATCGAGCTGCCCGCCGAGCCCGCCGCCGCGTCGGCCGCCAACCGCGCCGAGCGCGGTATGCAGGACCTGCGCAGCCTCCTGCTCGGCTTCGACGTCGACCCGCACGACCAGCGCCGTACGCTCGACGGCTACCTCGCCGCGCGCGCCGAGCTGGGCGAGTCCGGCCGTCCACTGACCGCCGAGGTCGAGCTGCTCGGGGTGTTCGCGGACCTGTCCGAGCTGACCCGCAACAAGCCGGCAGGCGAGGACATCAGCGCCGAGCGCCCGGTGCACAGCGCCCGTGAGTACTTCCACGTCTACCTGCAGAGCCTCGACGTGGAGCGCGCCGGGCTGCCGGAAACCTTCCAGGGCAGGCTGCAGCGCGTGCTGGGCCACTACGGCGTCGCGAACCTGGAGCGCACGCCGGAGCTCGAGGAGGCGGTCTTCCGCATCTTCCTGGCCCAGCAGCGCGCCTCGACCGACGTCGAGATCGTCTCGGCACTGCTGCGCCAGTGGCTTACCGAGGCGCCGCCCGAGGAGTCGCTGCGCGAGGAGGCCGGCCTGGCCCTGGAGCACCTCGTGGCCGCCACGCAGGTGCGTTACCCGGCGGTGGGCGACCTCGCCCGCGGTGTGGTGTTCCGCTGGTTCGCGCAGCCACTGCTGCGCCGGGCCCGCGCGGAGGTCTACGCAAGGGTGCGCCAGAGCCTGCGTCACCTCGACCGGAACCCGGACTCGCCGGACCGCGCCGACCGGATCGCCACGATGGTCGCCAGCTCTGAGCCGCTGGTGCGGCTGCTCGGCCAGCGCATCGGCCGTCCGGGCGCCGACCCGGCGCCGCTGCTGGAGGTGCTGACCCGGCGCTACTACGGCAACAAGGGCCTGTGGGACGTCCGCTCGCGCGAGGTCGCGGGCTGCACATTCGTCACCGCCGAGCACGTGGAGCCGGCCCGGGTGGTTACCACCGCCGTCGACTTCGCACAGCTGGCCGACGCCGTGCGCGCCGTGGGCGAGCTGGCTGCGGACGCCCCTGCCGACGCGCACGTGGTCGCCGACGTCTACGTGCGGTGGGCCGACCAGCCCCTGGCGGACGCGATGGCCGCACGCCTCGGCGAGGTGATCACGGCGCAGCCGCTGCCCGAGCGCGTCGACCGGATCACCACCACCGTGGCCGGGGGCGGCGGCGCGGCGATGCACCACCACTTCACCTTCCGGCGCGGCGCGGCCGGGGCGGTGCCGGCCGGGTTCGGCGAGGATCGGCTGATCCGCGGCCTGCACCCGCGGGTCGCCGAGCGCATGCAGCTGGAGCGGCTGCAGGAGTTCGACCTCACCCGGCTGCCGTCGGCGGACGAGGAGGTGTACCTGTTCAGGTGCATCGCGCAGGCCAACCCGGCCGACGAGCGGCTCGTCGCGATGGCGCAGGTGCGTGACCTCACCCCGCTGCGCGAGGCCGACGGACGGCTCGTCTCGCTGCCCGCGGCCGAGGACGCGCTCGCCGCGTGCCTCGATGCGATCCGCAACGTCCAGGCGCAGCGCCCGGCGGAGAAGCGCTTCGACACCAACCGGGTCGTGATCTACGTCTGGCCGCCGACCGAGCTGACCATAGACGAGCTGAACCTGGTCATCCAGCGCGTGATGCCGACCACGGCGGGCGCGGGCCTGGAGGAGGTCCTCTTCCTGGGCCGGCGGCGTAACCCGGATACAGGCGAGCTGTCGGACCTGGCCGTGACGATCCGCAACGACGTCGGCTTGGGCGTCCGGCTCTCGGTGGGCCAGCCGTCGGCCGAGCCGGTGCAGCCACTGGACGACTATCGGCAGAAGGTGCTACGCGCGGCGCGCCGTGACACCGTGTACCCGTACGAGCTCACCAGGATGCTGGCCGGCGAGGGCAGCTTCGTCGAGCACGACCTCGACGACGCCGGCGCGCTGGTACCTGTGGACCGGCCGCGGGGCAGGAACAAGGCCGCGATCGTGGCCGGTGTGGTGAGCACGCCGACCACGCTGGTGCCCCAGGGCGTCGAGCGCGTGGTGCTGCTGGGCGACCCGACAAAGGCGCTGGGCGCGCTGTCGGAGGCGGAGTGCGCCCGCGTGATCGCCGCGCTCGACCTGGCCGAGCGTAAGGGCGTGCCGCTCGAGTGGTTCGCGCTCTCGGCGGGCGCGCGGATCTCGATGCAGTCCGGCACCGAGAACATGGACTGGGTGGCGGCCGCGCTCAAGCGGATCGTCGAGTTCACTCAGGCGGGCGGCGAGATCAACATCGTCGTCGCCGGTATCAACGTGGGCGCGCAGCCGTACTGGAACGCCGAGGCCACGATGCTCATGCACACCAAGGGCATCCTGGTGATGACACCGGACTCGTCGATGGTGCTCACCGGCAAGCAGTCGCTGGACTTCTCGGGCGGCGTGTCGGCCGAGGACAACTTCGGTATCGGCGGTTATGACCGTGTGATGGGCCCGAACGGGCAGGCCCAGTACTGGGCGCCGAACCTGGCCGGGGCGCGCGACATCCTGATGGCGCACTACGACCACACCTACGTGGTGCCGGGCGAGCCCGCGCCGCGGCAGGCAGCCACCACCGACCCAGCCGGCCGCGACGTGTCCGGCTACCCGCACGCGATCGTCGGCAGCGACTTCACCACGGTGGGCCAGATCTTCTCGGCCGAGCACAACCCGGACCGCAAGAAGCCGTTTGATATCCGCACGGTGATGCGCGCGCTGTCCGACCAGGACCACCCGGTGCTGGAGCGCTGGGCGGGCATGGCGGACGCGGACACGGCGGTGGTGCAGGACGTGCACATCGGCGGCCGTCCGGTGTGCCTGCTCGGCATCGAGTCGCGCTCGGTACCGCGCCGTGGCTTCCCGCCCACCGACGGCCCGGACACCTACACGGCCGGCACGCTGTTCCCGCGCTCGTCGAAGAAGGCGGCACGCGCGATCAACTCGGCCAGCGGCAACCGCCCGCTGGTGGTGCTGGCCAACCTGTCGGGCTTCGACGGCTCACCGGAGTCGATGCGCAAGCTGCAGCTGGAGTACGGCGCGGAGATAGGCAGGGCCATCGTCAACTTCGCCGGCCCGATCGTGTTCACCGTGATCTCCCGCTACCACGGCGGTGCGTTTGTGGTGTTCTCCAAGGCGCTGAACCCGAACATGACAGTGCTCGCCCTGGAGGGCTCGTTCGCCTCCGTGCTCGGCGGAGCCCCTGCCGCGGCGGTCGTGTTCTCCGGCGAAGTCAACACCCGAACGGCGAATGACCCGCGGGTGACATCGCTGCAGGCCCGCCTGGCCGAGGTGAGCGGCGCCAAGCGGGCGGCGCTGACGGCCGAGCTGGCTGAGGTGCAGTCGTCCGTGCGCGCCGAGAAGGTGGGCGAGGCTGCGGCGGAGTTCGACCGCGTGCACAGCATCCAGCGCGCCGTCGAGGTCGGCTCGGTAGACGCGATCATCAGCCTGACGGAGCTGCGGCCGCGCATCATCGAGGCGATCGAGCACGGCCTGAAGCACTGACACTGCCGTGGGCGGAGGAGTGTGGGGAGGCCATGATGCCCGTTATCGTTTGGCCCGGCTTCGGCTGAAGGATCCGGCGTTGCTGGATCAGCGACCCTAGTGCCTTCTGGGATCGACGGGGCCGTACCAGCCGGCAGGGAAGCCGAGGACGCACCGCGGTTTCCTCGCCGTGCCTGGCATGTGGATCCACCCCGCGCGGCATCCGGAAGCCGGCTGGTCTTACTGTCCTCAACTGGCTCGGCGGGGCGGACCGTCGTTGACCCCTCGTCACCCTGGTTAATGGCCCGCTAATGGCCCGGCAACAGGCGCTCCATCCAGACCGAGCTGACGTACTGACCGTTCTTGACGCCGTACTCATGAAACGTGCCTACCTCGGAGAAGCCGAGCTTGCGGTGCAGCGCGATCGACGCGTCGTTGGGCAGGACTATGCCGGCGAGTGCCACGTGTACCTGCTCGCCAGCGAGGCATTCGAACAGCGCACGGTAAAGCGCTGTGCCTACGCCTTGCCCGCGGCTACTGGCGTCGAGCGCGATGCTGACTTCAACGGTCTCCTGGAAGCCTTCGTGGTCCCGGTAGGGCTGGCTGGTGGCGTAGCCGAGGACCTGACTTCCGCGTCGTGCGACGAGGAGCCGGTGAGGACCAGTCGGGGAGAAGCCCTCGAACCAGTCGCGCCGTTCAGCCACGCTGGTGGGGTGAGTGGTGAGCGTGGCATGTGAGTTCACGATCGCGTAGTTGAGGATGTCCACGATCGCGGGAAGATCACCCTCGGCGCTTGGTCCGATCGCGACGGACTCCGGATCGGCAGATGAGGTGCTGGTTCCCTGATTCATGTCTCACTGTCTACCCGGAAGAGGCTGAGATCGTTGACTACTACCAGGAGGAGCCGTGACAGCTGACACGATCATGCCACCGGCCTCAGCCACACTGACCTAGACATCCGTGGAGCGGGTGACGAGAATCGAACTCGCACTATCAGCTTGGAAGCCGAGCGGTTACGGCTGATATGGGGTCCCGACCTGGCAGTTTCCGTGGTCTGAAGTGACCGTGACTGACCCCTGATCACCCTGGCTAATGGCACGCTAATGGCACGAGATCTCGCGGAAGCGGCCAGTCCATTAGCTCGTCATACTGAGCTGGTAGACGGTCAGGCGCCAGGAGTCATGGGGAGCGCGGTCGCGGGCATGCCGTGCTGGCGCTGCTGATCACGAGCCCAGGCTGCTGGTCCCAGCCCAGGATTTTCATTACGGTGAGCAGCGTCCTAGGGACTCCATGCAATATTGCCGGCGTAGTGTTTTCAGCCAGCCGGACGATGGCCCGCAGCCCGGCAAGGTCACAGAATGTCACAGCGGACAGGTCGACATGGAGACCAGCGTTGTCCCGGGGAATACGGCTCAGCGCCTCTATGAGACTGGGATAGGTTTCCTCGTCAATGTCGCCACTCAGGACGAGCGTGTCATGGACCTGGCCGTCATCGGTGACACCGATCCCGCCGGGCAGCGTGACCACCAGCCGCTGCCGGTGCTGGGGCATCGCTGGCGGCGCCGTGGCCGGCTGAGCTGCGGCGGGCCCCATGTCCGGCGCCGGGGCTAGAGGCTTCGCGTCAGGGATCCCAGTCATCGCCATCCCCTATCAGCAGTGGCCCAGTGGCCCAGTGGCACTACAAGGTTCGGCTCCCGGCGGAGACCTGTCAATATCAACGCGAGAAAAATCTCGTGTGTATTTTCTCGTGAGAATCCTCCCGCGAGGTTATACTCGGAACCATGGAGCCTCCAGACGAGCGGAGTGGCAACTGGACGCTGCTGACGGGGCACGGGCGCGTGCTCGTGGAGATCGCCGGGAATCCCCAAGCCCGGATCCGCGACATCAGCTCCGTTGTCGGCCTCACCGAACGCACCGTGCAGGTCATCGTGGCCGACCTGGAAGCCGCGGGCTACCTCACCCGCAGCCGGACCGGGCGGCGTACCCGCTACACCGTGAACCCAGATAGCAAGTTCCGGCACAGTGCCCAGAAAGGACTACGAGTCGGCCCGCTCCTCGCCCTGCTGACCGCGATGGGTGGCACCGACACGCCTGAACCGGCGGATCCCGGCACCAACCCGTCGGCAGCCGCAGGTCACCAGCCGCCGGGGGTAAATACGGCGGCTGATCCACGCGGGTCAGGGGAAGAGTGAACGACTCATCTCGATGGCTGCTGACCCGTTGCTGGAAGATCGTTCGCTACTGGCACGGAAGATCAACAACTGCCTGGGAACGGGCATCGGCCACGCCCCACCTACGGGCGCTGACCTGTAAGGAAGCTCCTGGAGCGGGTGACGAGAATCGAACTCGCACTATCAGCTTGGGAAGCGCACCGGTTACCGCTGCCAGTGGCGCTGACCTGGCGTCCCTTGCGGTCACGAGTGACCGTGGCTGCCCCCTCGTTACCCTGGCTAATGGCACGGCGATTGATGCGCTGACCTGCGGCGTACCCGGGCGGTACGAGCTGGTTCCGTGCCCTGCTCCACCCCCGTCCTCCTCGTAGCTGCCCGCCCTGGGCCGTGGCCACCGTGTCCAGGCTCGCGAAGCGACCCGCGTCAGCGGGCTTGACCTTGACTCAGCGGGTTCGGCCAAGATCATCGGACCAGCGAGGAGGACAGAGATCCAAGCGGGCCGTCGGTCCAATGTTAGACGCGCGCTTGCGTGCCGAAGGAGGTGACTTACGCAGACCGGCATGCCGCGTCAGGCAACGTTCGCCCTGTTCACCAGCGCAGTTCGGAGCCGCGCGTTCTGGGGCACCCCACTCTCCCTTCCTCTATTATTCAGGTTGTTTAGGATCCCTGGGGAGGACGCCTTGGGCGCGGCAACGACGATCGTGAACGCGAAGGTGTTCGACGGGACGAAGTCGCAGGACTGGACTTCGGTCCGGTTCGCTGACGGCCTGATCACCAAGTGCTCGGCCGCCTCGGCCGCCCAAGAAGGCGACGAAGTGATCGACGCGGGCGGCGGGACGGTGCTTCCCGGTCTGATCGACGCGCACGTGCACCTCGTTCCCGGCGCTCTCGCGCAATCGTTGACCTTCGGCGTTACCACCGTTCTCGACATGTTCAGCAAACCCG
>JAOPYP010000344.1 GCA_025964635.1 Actinomycetes bacterium
GCCGCCGCGCAGCGGCAGGCGCCCGCCACGCCCGCTGCCGCGGCCCAGCCGGTCACCGCGTCCGGCTCGCCGCAGCAGATCGCGCAGGGCATGCTCGGCTCCTACGGCTGGTCCGCGTCGCAGTTCAGCTGCCTGCAGCCGCTGTGGAACGCGGAGAGCGGGTGGAACGTCTCGGCCAGCAACCCGTCGTCCGGCGCCTACGGCATCCCGCAGGCGCTGCCGGGCAGCAAGATGGCGAGCGCCGGCGCGGACTGGCCGACCAGCGCGGCCACCCAGATCCGCTGGGGCCTGGGGTACATCCGGTCGGTGTACGGCTCACCGTGCGGGGCCTGGTCCCATGAGCAGGCCTCCGGCTGGTACTAGCCAGCCGCCGGCCACGACGGCGGGGCGGACCGGCGATCCCGGTCCGCCCCGCCCCGGTATGTGACCTATTTCATACCGCCTTTATTGCCAGTTTTGGTCACGTTTACGGAGGGTTTGCGGCATGGTTACCCCGCAAGCACCCCGCGTGCGAGATGGCCGCCATCGAGCCGCCTGGCGCCCTGCCCCTGCGTCACGTCCGTACGCCGCTGCCCCTCCCTGCAGATTCCGCCGGTAGCTGGCATGTGCCCGGGTGACAGCCGAGCGCGTCATGCCGCGCCGACCGAAGGTTCCCCTTGTCCCGCATACGGACGTCTCTCCGCACGTATCCGAAGCTCCTCCTGACCCTGACCGCGGCGGGCAGCGCGGTCACCGCGGCCGTCATCACCCTCAGCAGCGCTCCCGCCGCCCAGCCGGCCACCGCTCAGCCCGCCGCGGCCCAGCCGGCGGCGGCCGCCCTGGCCCCGGCCACCTTCCGGCCCATAGCCACCCTGGCCTCGGCCGCGATCTCGCAGCGCCGGGCCAACCAGCACACCGCCCAGCGGATGATCCCCCGCTTCGGGTGGGGCAAGCGGCAGTGGACGCCGCTGAACAAGCTGTGGAACCGGGAAAGCGGCTGGAACAAGTACGCCCAGAACCCGTACTCGGGTGCGTACGGCATCCCGCAGGCCGTGCCGGGCAACAAGATGGCCAGCGCGGGCAACCACTGGCGGACCAACGCCACCACCCAGATCCGCTGGGGCCTGCGCTACATCAAGAGCCGGTACGGGCGCCCGCGCGTGGCGTGGGACCACGAGCTCGCCTACGGCTGGTACTGAGGGTCGGGCGGGCGGCGTGCGCGCCGCCCGCTAGAACCGGCCGCCCTGGATGCGCCGGCTGCGCTGGGACTGGCCGGGCTCCCCGTAGGGGTAGTCGGGGGCAGGCGGCTTGCTGGCCTCGTCCAGCAGTTGCATCTCCTCGCTGCTCAGCTGGAGACCGGCGGCGGCCAGGTTGTCGGTGAACTGTTCCAGGGAACGCGCGCCGAGGATCACTGAGGAGACCGCGGGGCGGCCCAGCACCCAGGCGATGGCGACCTGGGCCAGGGACACGCCGCGGCCCTCGGCGACCTTGCGGACCGCGTCGAGCACCTGCCAGGTCTGCTCGGACTGGCCGCGCTGGTTCCAGATCCGCATGCCCTCGTCGGCGTTCTCCACCACCCGGGTGCCGGGCGCGGGCGGTTCGCCGCGCCGGTATTTGCCGGTCAGCCAGCCGCTGGCCAGCGGTGACCAGGCGAGCAGGCCCAGTCCGGCGTCCTGGCAGGCGGGCACGATTTCCCACTCGATGGCCCGGGCCAGCAGGTTGTACTGCGGCTGCAGGGACACCGGCGCGGACAGCCCCCGGGCCGCCGCGGTGTCCACCGCCTTCTGCACCTGCCAGCCGGTGAAGTTTGAGAGCCCGGCGTAGTTGATCTTCCCGGCGCGCACTGCGTCGTCCAGGAACCGGAGCGTCTCCTCGATCCGGGTCAGCGGGTCCCACCCGTGCACCTGGTACAGGTCGATGGTCTCGGTGCCCAGCCGGCGCAGCGACGCGTTGAGGGCCAGCGCCAGGTGCTGGCGGGACAGCCCGTGCCCGTTCGGGGTGTCGTCGGTGGGGAACCGGCCCTTGGTCGCCAGCACGACGCTCTGACGGCGGCCCGGCCGGGCCGCCAGCCAGCGCCCGATGATCTCCTCGGACCGGCCGTCCGCGTACACGTCCGCGGAGTCCACCAGCGTGCCGCCCGCCTCGGTGAAGCGGTCCAGCTGGGCGAACGAGGCGTCCTGGTCAGTCTCATTGCCAAAGGTCAGGGTGCCGAGGGCGAGCGCGGACACCGCACATCCGCTGCTGCCGAGCAGCCGGTACTCCATGGGGCCAATCCTCCGTCAAGTCTGGAATGCTCCCGCGCTAACTACCCGCGCCGGCTCCCCCCTATTCTCCCGCGCCTTCGGCCGCGTGGGCAGCGAGATCTGGCCTGGGACTCCCAGGCTGGCCGGCGGACGTTCCAGCCTCACGGATGACCTCGAACGCCTCCGCGTACAGTCCGTCGCCATAGCGCGACCAGTAGCGGGCCGTCGACTTGATCAGGTCCGGCACCAGGTAGGCCCGCACCTGTGTCTGCGAGGCGAAGGCCTTGATCGCCGTGAGTTTGCCGTCGACCTCGTCGTCGATGGTCACGAAGCGGGTCGGCCGGAAGTCGACGGTGGCCGACGGGGACTGGAAGCAGTAGACGCGTCCGATCCCGCGGGTCGCCACCATGGCGGCCTGATGGACGTTGCGGTGATCCTGGTGCACGTCGTGGACGGAGTGGGTGTAGATCACGGTGGGCCGGACGGCCTGGACCACGCTGCTGATCGCGCTGATCGTCGGATCGCCTTCCCTGATCTGGGTGTCCTGGAGGTTCTCCAGGAACAAGGTGGCGCCCAGCGCCAGGGCAGCCATCTCCGATTCGCCCGCCCGGGTGTTCTCCGTTCCGCCGCGAGCCCCCCGGCTGAGCGTCAGGATGGACACCTCGTGCCCCAGGCTGCGGTGCACGAGCAACGCGCCCGCCGCGCCGATCTCGACGTCATCCGGGTGCGCGCCGATCGCCAGGACAGCCTGCCGGGCCGCCAGCCGGGCGGCGCGTCCTTCGGCGACCAGCGCCGCCACGGTGGCCAGCAGGTCATCCGGCGGCATCGATTTCTGCAGGAACTCGTCGGCGCGATCCCGGAGCGCGCTGACGGCGTTGTCGAGCGACGCATGGCTGGTCAGCACGGCGACATTGAGGTCGGGGGAGGCGCGCCGCAGCGCCTGCAGGAGTTCCAGCCCGGTCATGCCGGGCATCTCCACATCGGTGAGCACCAGGTCCCAGGTCTCCGACGTGGCGCGCTGCAGCGCGACGGCGGGGTCAGTGGTGTGCGAGACGTCGAAGCCGCCGCGCGTCCCGAGCAGATGCACCAGGAAACGGCCGGTGACCACGTCGTCGTCGACGACGAGAATGCGTCCCGGTGGCTCGTCATGATCCGTGCTCATCATGCGTTCACTCCTCGCTGTAGCCAGTCGCTGTAGCCAGTCACGGGTCGAGTCACTTCTGTCGCGTTACGTCATTTATCAATTACAATAAGTTACAATCGCCGGGACGGCCGGTTCGGGGGAGTTCTGCGGTCAGGATCCTTCACGCAGACCGCCCAGCCGGGCCCGGCAGGCGGCCGCGATGTCGCCGGGATCAATCTGCTGGAGCATCCGCTCGTGCCGGTCATCCTCCGGGTCGAACGTGCGGAGGGCCTGCTCGTAGGCGCGCCCCGCCGCCGGCCTGTCGCCGAGCGCGTCGAAGGCACGGCCGAGCGTGAACGCGGCGAGGGCGAACCGGGCGTCGGTGCAGAGTGCGCGCCGGAGCGCGACGGCCGCTGCCGCTGGCTCGCCCGATTCCAGCAGGACGAGGCCCTGAATGAAATGCGCGTCGGCGTCCAGCGGGGTGTCCGCGAGCAGCGACGCCACGTGGGCCAGGGCGGCGTCACGGTGACCGTGGTCCGCCGCGTCCAGCGCGGCCGCCAGCCGCTGCTCGCGCGACAGCCGGGGCTCCCGGCCGAGCGGGCGGCGCAGTCCGGGCCGGG
>JAOPYP010000355.1 GCA_025964635.1 Actinomycetes bacterium
AGCTCGATGTGTCGAGCAACGACATGCTCATGTGGTGGGAGCAGGACGGCGTCACGAAGCTCGCCGTGCTGTATATCGAGTCGTTCGGGAACCCGCGCAAGTTCGCCCGCACCGCGGCCCGGGTCAGCGCCACCATGCCGGTGCTCACCGTGCATGCCGGCCGGTCGGCGCCCGGCCAGCGCGCGGCGGCCTCGCACACCGCCGCGGCCGCCGCGCCGCTCATCACCCGGCAGGCCCTGTTCGAGCAGGCCGGCATCATCGCCACCACCAGCTTCGGTGAGCTGCTGGAAGCGGCCGTGCTGCTCGCCTCCCAGCCGGTCCCCGCGGGCGGCCGGGTCGCCATCATCTCCAACGCGGGCGGTGCGGGCGTGCTCACCGCGGACGCGTGCGTCGAGGCTGGCCTCTCGGTCGCCACGTCCAGTCACGCCGCCCAGGCCGAGCTGGCCGGGATCCTCCCGCCGGGCGCGGCGCCCGGCGGCCCGGTGGACACCACCGCGGCGGTGAGCGCCGAGGCGTTCGGGGCCGCCCTGGCCACGGTGGCCGCCGATCCCGGGGTGGACGCGGTCATCGCCCTGGCCGTCCCGACCGCGGTGGCCGACCTGATCCCCGCGCTGTGCGCGGCCCGGCTGCCGGTCCCGCTGGCCGCGGTCATGCTGGACCAGCCGGAGGCGGTCCAGGTGCTGCGGGGCACCGGGCATGACCCCGGCGCCCAGGTGGCCACCGCGGGCCCGGGGATCCCCGCGGGCCCGGGGATCCCCGCATACGCCTACCCGGAGAGCGCGGCCCGGGCCCTCGCCCGGGCCGCGCGGTACGGGTCGTGGCGCGCCCGGCCGGTGGATTCGGTCCCGGAGCTCGGCGGCATCCGGACCGCCGAGGCGCGGGCCCTGATCGCCTCGTTCCTGGACCGGATGCCGGGCGGCGGCTGGCTGCCCGCGGACGAGGCGGACCGGCTGCTGCGCTGCTATCAGCTGCCGATGGTGGCGTCCCGGCTGGCGGTCACCGCGGACGAGGCGGCCGCCGCCGCCGCTGAGCTGGGCGGCCCGGTGGCGCTGAAGGCGGAGGTGCCCGGCCTGGTGCACAAGACCGAGGCCGGGGCGGTGCTGCTCGGCCTGGCTGGCCCGGACGCCGCCCGGACCGGGTTCGCGAGCCTGGCGGACCGGTTCGCGGGGAAGTTTTCCGGCGCGCTCGTCCAGCCCATGATCGCCGGAGGCACCGAGGTCATCATCGGGGTCGTGCAGGAGCCGGTCTTCGGCCCGCTGGTCGTGTTCGGCCTGGGCGGCGTGGCGACCGAGGTCCTCGGCGATCACGCCGCGCGGCTGGCCCCGCTGACCGGCGCCGACGCCGACGACCTGATCCACTCGCTCCGCGCCGCGCCGCTGCTGCTCGGCCACCGCGGACAGCCCCCGGCCGACGTGGCCGCGCTGCGCGACGCCCTGCTGCGGATCTCCCGGCTCGCGGACGACCTGCCCCAGGTGGCCGAGCTGGACCTCAACCCGGTGATCGCCCGGCCCGACGGGGTCACCGCGGTAGACGCGCGGATCCGGGTGACCAGCCACGGGCCGGCCGACCCGTTCCTGCGCCAGCTGCCCGTGCGCAAGCATCCCTGACCGGCCGGGGCAGGACCCGTACGCCGGGGTGACGATCACGGATAGGCATTGCGGCATACGTGGCGGCGAAGGGTTTGGCCGGCCGGCCGATGCCCCATCCGGCGGCTGGTTCCTAGCGTGGGTTGTGCCGGAGTTACCGGCGTGACCGACGGAAGGCAAACGATGATCGAGGTAGAAAACCTCAGCAAGCGATACGGGGACAAGCTGGCGGTCGACGGCCTGGACTTCACCGTCCAGCCGGGCATCGTGACCGGTTTTCTCGGCCCCAACGGGGCCGGCAAGTCCACCACGATGCGGATGATCGCCGGTCTGGACGAGCCCACCGCCGGGCGGACGCGGGTCAACGGCCGCAACTACCGGGCCGCGTCGGCCCCCATGGCCGAACTCGGGATCCTGCTGGAGGCCAAGGCCATGCACACGGGCCGGTCGGCCCGCAACCACCTGCTGGCCCTGGCTTACACCAACGGCGTCAGCCGGCGCCGGGTCGATGAGCTGATCGACATGGTCGGCCTGGGCGAGGTGGCCGGCAAGAGGGTCGGCGGGTTCTCCCTGGGGATGGGCCAGCGGCTGGGCATCGCCTCGGCGCTGCTGGGGGATCCCCGGGTCGTGGTGCTCGACGAGCCGGTCAACGGGCTGGACCCGGAAGGGGTGCTCTGGATCCGGAATCTGCTCAAGGGCCTCGCCGCCGAGGGCCGCACGGTGTTCGTGTCGTCGCATCTGATGAGTGAGATGGCGCTGACCGCGACCCGGCTGGTCGTTGTCGGGCGCGGGCGGCTGATCGCGGACACCACGGTCGAGGAGTTCGTGGCCCGCGCCGGGGGCAACGCCGTCACCGTGCGCACCCCCGAGGCCGCCCAGCTGCGCGACCTGCTGCTCGGACCGGACATCAGCGTGACCAGCGACCAGTCCGGCGTCCTGCACGTGCAGGGCCTGACCGCGGAGCAGATCGGCACCACCGCGTGGCAGGCCCGCCTGCCCGTCTTCGAACTCACCACCCAGCACGCTTCGCTGGAGGAGGCCTTCATGAAGCTCACCGACGATTCCGTGGACTTCCGTTCGCACGACGCCTCGCACGAGGCCGCTGAGGCGGTGGCAGCCCGATGAGCGCCGTCCTCACCCCCGCCGCCCCGGCTGCTACCACCACCCCGGTGGGCCCGCTGAAGGTCACCCAGGCCCGGGTGGTGCGCTCGGAGTGGATGAAGTTCCGCTCGCTGCGGTCCACCCTCTACACCCTGCTGGCCGCCGTCGCCCTGACGATCGGCATCGGCGCGCTGTTCTCCGGGGTCACCGCCAGCCAGTTCCACACCTTCAGCGCGGCCGATAAGGCCACCTTCAGCCCCATCAGCACCAGCCTGACCGGCATTAGTTTCGCCGTGGTCGCCTTCGGGGTGCTGGGCGTGCTCCTGATGAGCGGTGAGTACAGCACCGGCATGATCCGCTCCTCGCTGACCGCCGTCCCGCGCCGCCTGCCGGTCCTGTGGGGCAAGCTGGCCGTCTTCGCGGGCGCGATCTTCTCGGTCTCGCTCGTGACCAGCTTCATCTCGTTCTTCGTCGGGCAGGCCCTGCTGAGCAGCCATCATCTCAGCGTGGCCATCACCGCGCCCGACGCCCTGCGGTCCGTCATCGGTGCCGCCCTGTACGTGACCGTGGCCGGCCTGATCGGTGTCGCCCTGGGCGGGCTGCTCCGCAACACCGCGGCGGGGATCTCCACCTTTGCCGCCGCGTTCTTCGTCATCCCGCCGCTGACCGGGCTGCTGCCCGCATCGGTCAGCGATCACCTGAGCCAGTACCTGCCCTCCAACGCGGGGGAGGCTCTGTGGGGCGGGACCCGCGGTGTGACAAACGTGCTGTCACCATGGACGGGATTCGCGGTGCTGTGCGGGTACGCCGTGATCCTCATCGCCGCGGCCGCGTGGCGGCTGAGGCGCGCCGACGCCTGATCCCGGGAAGAATGCCCAGCATGAGGATGCACCGGCCGGCCGGATACCCAGCGAACCGCTCTGCGGGCCGCTGGGTATTCGACGTGCTGCTCACCCTGGCGGCCGCGGTCACGGCGGTTGGGTCCGCGGTCCACGACACCCCCCATCCGCAGCGGGCGGCGGTCGCCTTGCTGGTCCTGGCGGCCGCACCGCTCGTGGTCCGCCGGATCTGGCCGGTCCCGGTGTTCGGCGTGGTGCTGGTCCTGAACGCGGCGGCCGGGCTCTGGGGGCACGTCCACGCGGTCAATGGCCTGGCCCTGCTCATCGCCCTGTACACCGTGGCCGCGATGCGGCCGCGCCGGGAAGCTCTCCTGTGCGCCGGCCTGCTCGAGCTGGCCGTGCTCACCGGGCTGCTCCTGTTCGCGGGGGGCGGCTGGTGGTATGACGCGATCTTCGCCTCCGGCATGGTCGCCGCCGCCCTCGGGCTCGGCCTGTACTGGGCCACCCGCCGCGCCTACCTCGCCGAACTGCACGACCGCGCGGAGCGCCTGGAACGGGAGCGGGATCAGCAGGGGGCCCTGGCCGCGGCCGCCGAACGCGCCCGGATCGCCCGGGAGATGCACGACATCGTCGCCCACCACCTCACCGTGATGGTCACCCTGAGCGACGCGGCGGTCGCCGCGTCGGCCACCTCGCCGGAGCGGGCGGCCGAGGTCATGCGCAGCGTGTCGGCCACCGGGCGGCGCGCCCTGGCCGATACCCGCCGCCTGCTCGGCGTCCTGCGCCAGCCTCCCGGCCAGGACCCGGCCGAGAATCTCCAGCCCGTCCCGGATCTCAGCCAGCTCGACGCGCTCATCGAGCAGGTCCGGTCGGCCGGGCTGGACACCACGCTGGAGATCCACGGGGCGGCACGGGACGTGCCTGCGGGAGTGCAGCTCACCGTGTACCGGCTCGTGCAGGAGGCCCTGACCAACACCCTGAAGCACGGCGGGTCGGGGGCCCGCGCCACCGTGCGACTGCAGTTCCTGCCCGGCGAGCTCCGCGTGGACATCGACGACGACGGCGCGGGCGCCGCTGCCCCGGCCACTGCGAGCGTCGGCGGCGGCCTGGTCGGCATGCGGGAACGGGTCCACGCCTACGGCGGCGACGTGCAGGCCGGCCCCCGCGCGCCCGGGGGCTGGAAAGTCTCGGCGCGCCTGCACCTGGACGGCGGCGACCTGGACGGCGGCGACCTGGACGGGGGCGATACCGCATGATCCGGGTCCTGCTCGTCGACGATCAATCCCTGCTCCGCATGGGGTTCCGGATGATCCTGGAAGCCGAGCCCGACATCGAGGTGTCCGGTGAAGCCGGAGACGGGGCGACCGGGGTCAGCATGGCGGCCGCCCTGCACCCCGACGTGGTGCTGATGGATGTCCGGATGCCCGGGATGGACGGGATCGCGGCGACCGCGGCGATCACCGCCACGGGCCCGGCCAGCAAGGTCCTCATCCTGACCACCTTCGACCTGGACCAGTACGTATTCGCCGGGCTCAAGGCCGGCGCCAGCGGATTCCTCCTCAAAGACGCCCCGCCCGAGGAATTGCTCTCCGCCGTCCGCACGGTCGCCGCCGGCGACGCGGTCCTGGCCCCCTCAGCGACCCGGCGGCTGATCGACCAGTTCGCCTCCCTGCTGCCCGATCCGGGCCGGCAGCATGATCAGGATGCTCTGCTCAGCAAGCTCACTGACCGGGAACGGACCGTCTTCGCCGAGATGGCCGCCGGCCGGTCCAACCGCGAGATCGCCAGGGCCCTGCACCTGTCCGAGGGCACGGTCAAGATTCACGTCGGGCGGATACTGGCCAAGCTCGACCTCCGCGACCGTGTCCAGGCCGTCGTGCTGGCCTACGAATCGGGCCTCATCACGCCGGGCGGCTGAGCGGCTCACCCCGGTGCCGGAAGGCCCACGCGCGCAGGCCATGGCCGACCGCGTGTTCCAGGTCCGGCGGGGGCACGGCCACGACGGGGCCCCCCGCGTGCGCCAGGCAGTACCGGCTGACCCGGGAGCTGACCAGGTGCCGCACGGCGCCACGGCGGCCGGCCCCGACCACCAGCAGGTCACCCGGCTCGCAGGCGGCCGCGACCAGCACCTCGCCGGGTTCGCCGCGGAGCACCCGCGGCTCGGCCGGCCGGCCCGCCGGGGCGATCCCGCCCCAGGCCATGTCGAGCGCGGTCCACAGCCGCAGCCAGGCCGCGTCCCGCCAGACCTGGCGCAAGAAGCCGGACGGATGGCTGCGGTCGGCGAAGTCGCCGCCCGGCGGCAGCCACGCCAGCACGGGGATCAGGGTGGCGTCACTGTCCCGCGCCACTCCCGCGGCGTAGCGCAGGGCTTGCAGGCTGCCGGGTGAACCGCTGGTGCCGATGATGATCCGACGCGCGCCATGCACGGGGATACTCCTTCCCGAACGGAGGGTCTGCCGTCATCCAGCTAACCGCGCGGATCCCGGCCTGGGCCGGGTCCTGACGCCTCCCTAACGGGCCGCCGCCGGATTCATGCGCGCCGCCAACGCCGCCGCGGCGCCGCAGCCCACCCAGCGCTCCGCAGCCCGCCGCCGGACTATTGACACTCACTCAAAATTGAGAGTAGCTTTTATTTGAAGCAAGCTATCAGTCCAATAACGAACTTATCCAGGTGGTGCCTCATGAGTGCAGATGCCGTCCGCGCTGGAACCCCGCAGTCGCGGCGAGGCGGCGGTTCCGATGCCGGCCGGTGGTGGGCGCTGATCGCCATCTCGGCGAGCGTGCTGGTCGTAGGCCTCGACCTGACCATCCTCAACCTCGCGCTGCCGGTCCTGTCCACCCAGCTGCACGCGTCCACCACGGACCTGCAGTGGTTCTCGGCGTCCTACAGCCTGGTGCTGGCCGCGGCCCTGCTGCCCGCCGGGCTGCTCGGCGACCGGCTCGGGCGCAAGAAGATGCTGCTGATCGCGCTCGTCGTGTTCGGGGCCAGCTCGGCCGCGTGCGCGTTCGCCGGGTCCCCGGCGGAGCTGATCGCGGCCCGCGCCGTGCTTGGCCTGGGCGCCGCGGTGATCTTCCCGATGTCGATCGCCGTGCTGCCCGTGCTGTTCGCCCCGGATGAGCGGCCCAGGGCCATCGCGATGGTGATGGGCGCGACGTTCATCGCCTACCCGGTCGGCCCGCTCCTGGGCGGCTGGCTGCTGGACAACTTCTGGTGGGGCTCGGTCTTTCTGATCAACGTGCCGGTGGTGGCGATCGCGCTGGTCGCCGTGGCGCTGCTGATGCCCGAATCGCACGGTGCCCGGAGCAGCCGGATCGACATCCCCGGGATCATCCTGTCCAGCCTGGGGCTGGCCGGGCTGACCTACGGCTGCATCAGGGCGGGCCAGGACGGCTGGGGGAACCCGGCCGCGCTGGCCACCATCCTGGGCGGGGCCGCGGTGCTGGCCGTGTTCGTGGCCTGGGAGCGCCGGGCCGGCCGGCGCGGGACGGCCCTGGTCCAGCTGGAGCTGTTCCGCTCGGCCAGCTTCACCTGGGGCACCATCCTGACCACGTTCGTCTCGTTCGCGATGTTCGGCATCCTGTTCGCGATGCCGCAGTACTTCCAGGGGGTCCGCGGCCTGGACTCACTCGCCACCGGGCTGCGGATGCTCCCGATGATCGGCGGCATGGTGCTCGGCATGGTCGCCGGCACCCGGCTGCAGTCCCCCCGGAAGGACCCGGACGGCCGCCCCGCGGGTGCTCCCCCGGTCGGCCCGAAGATCCTGGTCACGGCGGGGTTCGTGGTGATGGCCGCGGGCCTGGCCGCGGGGGCCACGACCAGCGCGGCCAGCGGGACCGCGTTCACCGCGACCTGGTACGCGGTGGCCGGGCTGGGCCTGGGGCTGGCCATGCCGACCGCCATGAACGCCGCGCTGGGCGCGCTGTCCGCGGAGCGGAGCGGATCCGGGTCGGCGCTGATCACCGCGATGCGCCAGGTCGGGGCCACGATCGGGGTCGCGGTGCTGGGCACCGTCCTGCTGTCCGCCTACCGCAGCCAGCTCGACCTGGGCGGACTCCCGGCGGCGGCCGCCGGGGCGGCGCGCACCGGGGTCGTGGCCGGGGTGGGGGTGGCACTGCACCTGCACTCGGCCGCCCTGCTCGACTCGGTGCGCGCCGCCTTCGCGCACGGCCTGGACGTCATGCTGGCCGTGTGCGCGGGCATCGCCGGGCTCAGCGCCCTGCTCGCGCTGGTCTTCCTGCCCCGCCGGGCCGGGGCCGGTTCCCGCGC
>JAOPYP010000371.1 GCA_025964635.1 Actinomycetes bacterium
GCGGGCATATCGAACGGCCGCGACCTCGGCCGCGTAGACCAGCGCCTGGTTGACCAGGTAGAGCAGGGCGAACATACCGGCCACGGTTGCAAAGCTGCCGTAGACGGGGCCGGCCTTGCTCACCAGCCTGGCCAGCACTGGTGCACCGATATTGAGCGCCAGGGTCACCGCCGCAGCGCCTAGAACGGCGGCCGGCCAGAGGGCACGGACCGGCGCTGGCCGCGCCAGCAGCAGCCTGGCGCCAAAGAGCAAAACGGAGAAGATGACCACGGCCGACCCGAGCACCGCCAGAGCGCGTTCCGCTCCCGGCACGCCAGGCAGCGCCGTGACCACCACAGTGAGCCCCCCGACCGCCAATGCCCCCAGCACCAGCATCGCCAGCATCCCGAACACCCGGACGTACCGGGACGCGAACCCGGCACGAAGACGCCTCGGAACAGCGGCGACATGGTTCAGTGTCTGGTACGCAGAGAACACGACACCGGTTCCGGAAAACAGCAAGCCGATCAGGCCGGCGACGAACGGGACAGTCGACATCGGCAAGCTAGTCACCGAACGGTCAACCGTGGATTGGAGCGCCGACGGGACGATCGCGGTAATGAGCCGCTGCCGCAACTCTGGGTCACCAGCCAGCACCCGCGACAGTACCGCCACGGCGAGCAGCAGCAACGGGAAGATGCTGAGGAAACCGTAGTACGTGACGAGCGCGGCCTCGCGTCCGCCATCATCGTCTCCGTACTTCTTGATCACAGCGTAGGGGAAGCCCAGCGAGCCGTGCCGGCGCTGGACGCCGTCTGCCCAGGCGATAATCCGGTTCACCCGTGCGCTCAAGCTCTCGAAGAAGCCCATCCCCAGCCTCCCTTGACCACGTCCAGATAGGTCATCATGGCTGGGCGGGCATGTTGCCGAGCGGACACTGTCTGACGGCGTCCGGATGCGGCAATCGCTGCGCCCGATCGACTCGTGCCTGTTGGACGCGCGGTCAGGCGTCGCGCTCGATGGGGCAGCTCATGCACCGGGGGCCGCCCCGGCCCCGGCCGAGTTCGCTGCCGGGCACGGGCACGACCTCGACCCCGTTCTCCTCCAGGTAGGTGTTGGTGGTGACGTTGCGGTCGTAGGCGACGACCACACCGGGCTCGATGGCGAGCACGTTGCAGCCGTCGTCCCACTGCTCCCGCTGCGCGGCCTGCACGTCCTGGCTGGCGGTCAGCACCCTGATGCTGGGCAGGCCCAGCGCGGCCGCGATCGCGGTGTGCATGTCCTCCGGCGGGTGGTCGGTGACTTTGAGCTCGCGGGCGCTGGCCCCTGGCTCCACCGTGTACGACGGCAGCATGCCGAGGCCCAGGTACTTGGTGAACACGCCGTAGTCGCACATGGTCATCACGGTGTCCAGGTGCATGAACGCCCGGGCCTTCGGCATGTCGATGGCGACCAGGCAGCGTGCCGCCCCGGCCGAGAACAGCCGGTGCGCGAGCATCTCGACCGCCTGCGGGGTGGTCCGCTCGCTCATCCCGGCCAGCACGGCACCGTTGCCGATGACCAGGATGTCGCCGCCTTCGATGGTCGCCGGGGCCGCGTCCGCGCCGTGGTACCAGACCTCGAAGCTGTCCCGCGCGAACATCGGGTGCCAGCGGTAGATGGCCTCGTCGTTGACGGTTTCCCGCATCCGGGCCGGCATGGCCATCGCGTTCACCGAGACCCCGCCGTAGATCCAGGACGAGGTGTCGCGCTGGTAGAGCAGGTTGGGCAGCGGGGCGAGCACGAAGCCGTCCGGGTCCAGCGAGTGGAACGCGATGCTCTTCGGCTCCGGGGTCAGCTCCAGGATCTCCCGCTTGGTGATCCCCCCGGTCAGGGCCTCGGACAGCACCGGGGACGGGAGACCCTCCACCGCAGCCCGCAGCGCCGCGCAGGCCAGCGGGCCGTTCAGCCGGGAGTCGAAGACCCGGTCCATGATGTAGTCCCGGGCCTGGGAGACCTCCAGCGTCTGGGTCAGCAGGTCCCCGTAGTAGTGGACGGCCACGCCGCGGGCCAGCAGCGCCTCCGCGAACTCGTCGTGCTCCGCCTGGGCGCGCTCGGCCCACAGCACGCCGTCGAACAGCAGCTCGCTGGCGTTGTCCGGAGTGAGCCGCTTGAGCTCCAGCTCGGGACGGTGCAGCACGACCTGGCGCAGCCGGCCGACCTCCGAGTCAACGTGGAACATGAGCTCTCCGTTCGGCGTGGGTGGTGCTGGTGTGGCCATCATGTCCGGCTAGGCTCCCGGCGTGGACCTAGACCTTGACCTTTCCCAGGATCCGGCGGCGCTGACCGCGGCCCTGGTGGATATACCCTCGGTCAGCGGTGATGAGGACCGCCTGGCCAGCATGATCGACGCCGCGCTGCGCCGCATCCCGCACCTGGAGCTGTTCCGGGACGGCAACGCGATGGTCGCGCGGACCACGCTGGGCCGCCCGGAGCGGGTGGTGCTGGCCGGGCACATCGACACGGTGCCGATCGCGGACAATCTGCCGGCCCGCCTCAGCGAAGCTGGGGATCTGCTGTACGGCTGCGGCAGCTGCGACATGAAGTCCGGCGTCGCGGTCCAGCTGCGGCTGGCGGCGTCGCTGCCCGACCCCCGCTGCGACGTGACCTACGTGTTCTACGACGGCGAGGAGGTCGAGGCCGAGCGCAACGGCCTGCTCCGGCTGTCCCGGAATTCTCCCGAGCTGCTGGACGGGGACCTCGCCGTGCTGCTCGAGCCGACCGATGCGATCATCGAGGGCGGCTGCCAGGGCACGATGCGCGCTGAGGTCCGCGCCACCGGCGAGCGTGCGCACAGCGCCAGGTCCTGGAATGGCTCTAACGCTATTCACGCGGCCGGGCCCATCCTGGACGTCCTGCGGAACTACGTGGCCCGTGAACCCGAGGTCGAAGGGCTGAGGTACCACGAGGGGCTCAACGCCGTTTATATCAGCGGGGGAGTCGCGGGCAACGTGATCCCGGACGAGTGCGTGGTCACCGTGAACCACCGCTTCGCCCCGGACCGGACGGTGGAGCAGGCCCAGGACTACGTGCGCAAGATCTTCGCGGGCTGGGACGTGACGTTCACCGACTGGGCCGCGGGAGCGCGCCCGGGCCTGACCGATCCCGCCGCCGCCACGCTGCTCGCGGCGGTGGGCGGGACCCCGCGGGCCAAGTTCGGCTGGACGGATGTGGCCCGTTTCTCGGAACTCGGGATGCCCGCGGTCAACTACGGCCCCGGTGACCCGGAACTCGCCCACTCCCGCGGCGAGCACGTCCCGGTCGCCCAGATCGCCGAGGTGGAGTCCCGCCTCCGGACCTGGCTGACCGGCTGACCGGCTGAGAAGCAGAGCGCGGCGACGGGGCTAGGTGCCCCGCCGCCGCGCTCTGCTTACGTGCCCTGCCTGGTTACTTCACTGGCCCGTTGATCAGGGTCATGGACGAGGTGTGACTCTGCTTGCTCGTGTCCACCCAGGTCAGCGACACCGACACGCCCGGCTTGTACTTCAGCATGACGCTGGTCAGGCCGTTGGCGGTGGTCACCGACTGGCCGCTGACCCCGGTGATCACATCACCGGCCCGGACGCCCGCCTTGTAGGCCGGGGTGCCCGGGTACACGTTGCAGACCAGGGCACCCGACTTGGTCGGTACCTGGTAGCCGGCCCCGACCCCGCTCTGCGCCAGGCAGGCGTTGGCGTCGCTGACCGCGTCCACGCCCACGCCCATGAAGCCCTTAGGGCCGATCAGGATGTGCCCGCTGGCTTTCCCGGCGGCGATCTCTTTGGCGAGGGACAGCGCCCGGTTGATGGGGATCGCGAAGCCCATGCTGGTCCCCTGGCCGCCGAGCGACTGGCTGTTCGCCGCGGTGTTCATGCCGATCACCTGGCCAGCCGCGTTGGCCAGCGCGCCGCCCGAGTCGCCTTCGGCGATCGGCGCGTTGGTCTGGAGCATGTTGTGCAGGGTCTCCGTGTTCTGGCCGCCGCCCGCGTTGCTCGCGGTGATGGTCCGGCCTAGCGCGGTGATCGACCCCCTGGTCACGGTGGGGCTGCCCCCCGTGCCGCCGGCGTTGCCGATGGCCACGACCGACGTGCCCAGGGCGACCTTGGACGAGTTGCCCACCTGCACCGTCTTCAGCCCGGACGCGCCCTGCAGCTTGATCAGGGCCACGTCGTCGGCGGGGTCCACCCCGATCACCGTAGCCTGGTACTTCTTCCCGCCCACCACGGTCGTCGCGGTCAGGTGCGTGGAGCCCTCGACCACGTGGTTGTTGGTGAGCACCACGCCGTTGGAGGACAGGACCATGCCGGTCCCCGCGGCCGCGCCGTCTTGGTACTTGAGTACGGAGTTGATGTCCACCACGCCCGGCTTGACCTTGTTCGCCACCGAGGTCACGTCGAGGTTGGTCGTGTTCGCGTTGCCGGCCGCGTTGCGGTTCGGTGTGGGGATCTGCTGCGAGGAGACGGTGCTGCCCGGCGACTGGGAGTTGTGGTTCAGCGCGACTACGGCGCCCGCCCCGGCCCCGGCGGCCAGCGCGGCCACCACCACGTAGACCAGGGCCCGGCCGCCCCGGCGGCGGTGCGGCGGCTCCGGCTCGGAGCCGTAGCCGATGATTTCGCCCGAACCCCAGCCACTCCCGGACCCGCCCGGCGGCGGCCCCCAGG
>JAOPYP010000637.1 GCA_025964635.1 Actinomycetes bacterium
GGGATGCAGATCCTCCAGGCCGTCTGGCTGGCCCACAAGGCGCCGATGTGATCTCCGGCTCACCCGGGACCGGAAGAATCTCCCGCCGCGGCCGGTTGGCCGCTATGTGAGCGACATACCGTTGTCCGTGCTGGACCTGGCCCCGGTGGCCGCCGGGGCCTCCGCTGGCCAGGCGCTGGAGTACACGACCGACCTGGCCCGGCGCACCGAGGAGCTGGGGTACCGACGGTTCTGGGTGGCCGAGCACCACAACATGCCGGCCATCGCCAGCTCCGCCCCGGCCGTGCTCATCGCCCACCTCGCGGCGGCGACCTCCACGATCCGGGTGGGCTCCGGCGGCGTGATGCTGCCCAACCACGCCCCGCTGGTAGTGGCCGAGCAGTTCGGCACCCTCGAAGCGCTGCACCCCGGCCGGATCGACCTGGGCATCGGCCGCGCCCCGGGCACGGACCAGCACACCGCGCTCGCGTTGCGGCGCACCATGGAAGGGCTGTCGGCCGAGGCGTTCCCGCAGGAACTGGCCGACCTCATCAGGCTGTTCAGCGCGGAGGGCCTGCGGCGGCCGATCACCGCGACGCCCGGGCGGGGCGACATGCCCGCCATCTGGCTGCTCGGCTCCAGCGGGTTCAGTGCCCAGCTCGCCGGGCTGCTAGGCCTGCCGTTCGCGTTCGCGCACCATTTCAGCTCGGCCAACACCGTGCCCGCGCTGGACCTGTACCGGCAGAGTTTCCAGCCGTCCCAGTGGCTGGAGCGGCCGCACACGATGGTGGCGGTGAGCGCGATCTGCGCCGACACCGACGAGCGGGCCCGGTGGCTCTCCGGGCCGGCCGCCCTGTCGTTCGTCCGGCTCCGGTCCGGCACGCCGGCCCCGCTGGCCAGCCCCGAAGAGGCAGCGGCCTATCAATACTCCGGCCGCGAGCGCGAATTCGCCCAGGACCGTTTCACCGGGCAGGCCCTCGGCTCCCCGGAAACGGTCCGCCAGCAGCTGTCCAGCCTGCTCGAGCGGACCGCCGCGGACGAGCTGATGCTGACCACGATGGTCTACGACATCGGGGACCGGGTCCGCTCCTTCGAGCTGATCGCCGAGAAGGTCGCGGGCAGCCTGCCAAACCCGGCGCCTGAGCCAGCCGGGCCAGCCTGAGGCCCGGCCCGGTCCCGGGCCGGCGGAACGCCAGGGAAATGCCGGCCACCTTTGTCTTTGCCTGGCGTTAGCCGGGGGTGCAGGAGGGTAGGTCTGCCCCACCTTTGAGGAGGGCGGACGTTATGGCAGAACCGAACGGCAGTGCACAGCCCGCCGTGCCCGCGGAAGCTTCAGCTGGCGAACTCGTCAAGCATTTGACCGAGCAGGTTTCCCTGCTTATCCGCGACGAACTGAAACTGGCCGAATACGAGATGACCCGCAAGGCCAAGCGGATCGGCCGGGGCGCGGGCATGTTCGGTGGCAGCGGTCTCGTGGCGCTGTACGGCATCGGCTGCCTGCTCGCGGCGGCCATTATCGGGCTGGCCAGCGTGCTGCCGGCCTGGGCGGCGGCGCTGATCGTGGGCGGTGCGCTGCTGCTCATCGCCGGTGTGGCCGCGCTGATGGGTAAGAGCCAGGTGAGCAAGGGCGTGCCGCCGGTCCCGGAGCAGACCGTGCAGAGCGTCAAGGCCGATGTGGAAGAAATCAAGGAAAGGGCACACCGATGACCACAGCAGAGGGCACGGGAGACCAGAGCGGCCCTGGGGCCCCGCCGGACGACCCGGAGGCGCTGGTCGAGGAGATCACCCGGACCCGGGAGGAACTCGGGAACACGGTCGAGGCGCTGGCGGCCAAGGTGGACGTGAAGGCCCGCGCCCAGCAGAAGGCGACCGAGGTGTCCGGGCAGCTCAAGAGCAAGGTGCGGGACGTGACCCAGGGCCTTTCCAGCAAGGCCGGCCAGGTGAAGGGTGAGGTCAGCGACCGGACGGCGGGGGCCCGGCAGGCCGTGGCCGAGAACGGCAAGACCGTGCTGGGCTCGGGGCAGCCGGTCACCAAGACCATCGCCGGCCGTGCCGCCCAGGCGGGTACCACCGTCCAGTCGGTCGCGACCCAGGCCGGGGCCACCGCCTGGGCGGCCACCCCGGAGCCGGTCCAGCAGCGGGCCAGGCGGGCCGCGGCCACCGTGAACCAGCACCGGGTTCCGTTCGCGGCCGCCGCGGCGGCCGCCGCGCTGCTGGTCGGCGGCTGGCTCGTGGCCCGGGGCCGCCGCCGCTGACCCCCACCGCGGAACATCATGAGGAGCCGGGCCTGATCCTCGATCAGGCCCGGCTCCCGTCTGCCGGGGACGTCCCATTCCGGGATCAGCCCGGTATTCCGGCCAAACCTGACCATTCCGGCTCGCCGGACAGCCCGTTATCTGGACCAATGGCTGAACCGGGGGCGGGGAATCTGCTTCCAGGTCCGCAGCGCCTTCGCCCGCAACCGGGCCGCCCGCTGGTCTTCCCGCTCGTACAGCAGCCCGAAGGTGAACGCGTTCTCGCCGGCCAGGTGCGCACTGATGCCGAGTTCCCGGTCAACGTCCCGGGCCACCACCGCATCCTGGTGGTCGCCGAGCACGGACTGGATCTTCTTCATGTGCTTGGTGAAACGCCTGGCGTCCTTGCCGATGGCCAGGCTGACCGCCTCCCCGGCGTACCGGGCCCGCTTGGCGGCCTTCCGGGCCTCATGAAAGGCCAGTTCCTGCGGCCGGCCCGGAGGGGTGTGCCCGGCCCGGCGGATCCGCCGCCCGGTGCGCCGGTAGGTACGGTGGGCCGCGGCGGGCAGCACCCGGCCCGCAGGCCGGGCCGCGTCCGCTGACAACGGCGGATCAGCCAGCAGCCCGTCCAGCGCGTCCCGCAGCGCGAAGTACCGCGCGGAGTCCAGTGCGGCCAGCACGTTCTTGCGGGCGGCCGCCTGAATCGGGGCGAAGTGACCCTGGACCCGCGCCTGGGCCGGCCCGAGCACCAGCTCGGGCGGGATCGTCCGCAGGTTCTCCGCGAGCCGGCTGGCCAGCACCTCGGCGTCGCGGGCCGCACCGAGGACCTCACCGAGCCATTTCAGCTCGGACAGGATCCCCCCGGTCCCGGAGCGCGGGATGATCTCACCGAACGTCTGCAGGGTGCTGCGCAGCCGGCGGGTGGTGACCCGCATCTGGTGCACCGAGTCGGGCTCGTCCGCCCGGACCAGCGGGTCCAGCGACCCCAGCCGCGTCGCGTGCTCCCGCAGGTAGGCCAGCACGACGTCGCCCGCGGACGCTGGCGCGTCGTGCCGCCCGGCCTGCCCGTTCGCGGCGGGCTGCTGGCCGTCGAGTGCTGGCCCACCGTGCGCCGGCCCGTCCTGGGCTGGCCCGTCCCCGGCTGTCCAGCCGAGGGCCCGCTCCAGCTTCGCCGTCCGTGCCGAGGGCTGCAGCCCGTCCCGGCGGAGCTGCGCGTCAGCCGCCCGCAGCAGCCGCGGGCCGCCGCCGGTCAGCTCGACCTCCACCTCCGCCCAGTGGGAGATCACGGTCTCCTCGCCCAGGCTCTGGGCGGAGACGTCGTCGGCGGCGATCTCGGCGAGTGAGGATCCCGCGCTGTCGACCAGCGTCAGGACCTGGCGCCGCGTGCTGATCCGGGCCACCGGCCGCAGCGCCTCGTCCCGGGTGTACCCGCGGACCAGGCCGGCCAGCCGGGCGGGCACCTGGCGGCCGCGGCCGAGCGGCATCCGGATCTCCCGGCGGGTCTTGCCCCCGGCCGGGAGTTTCAGGTGCCAGCCCGGATCGCTGCCGCCACGCCGCCGCCGCAGGGTCACCCCGTTGCGGATCAGCCGCATGTCGTTCGTGTCGTAGTACTCCGCTTCCAGGAGCTGCTCCTCGGGCCCGGACGCGGCCGCCACGCTGGGCAGCTTGCCGAGCCGCGGCACGGTGGTGCCTGGGGGAGCCTCGTACTTGATCTCGGTCTCGTCGACGGTCGCGCTCATGCCCCGCCACTACCCGGGCACCGCCGCCGTGAACACATGCCGCCGGTCGGGTCCGGGCGCCTGGTATCTGCGTCCTTCCCGGGGCAGTGCAGGGGGACTATACCCGCGGCCGTGTCCGGGCCGTGTTTGGGGGCGTCCTGGCGGGGGAGTCGTGGGGCGCTACTCCGGAAAAGGGAGGTTCCCATGTCAACTGGGGCCATTGTGGCGATCGTTGTCGTCGTCATTGTCGTGGCCGCCGTCCTGGTCGTGATGACGGCGATGAACCGCCGTCACCGGCTGCAGGAGCGGTTCGGGCCCGAATACGACCGGGCCGTCACCGAGCACGGCAGCAGGAGGGAGGCGGAAGCCGAGCTCGCCGAGCGCGAACGGCACGTCCGCGGGCTCGATATCCGCCCGCTGAGCCAGGTGGCGCGGACCCAGTACATGTCCGAGTGGACCGCCGTCCAGGAGCAGTTCGTGGACGCGCCGCAGGCTGCCGTGACCGGGGCGCAGACGCTGGTCTCGGCCGTGATGGAGGACCGCGGCTACCCGACTCAGCCGTACGACCAGACGCTCGCCGACCTGTCCGTCGAGCATGCGAGCACGCTCGGTCACTTCCGGGCGGCCCATGACATCAGCCAGAATGCCGCCGCTGGCGGCGCGTCCACCGAGGACCTGCGCCAGGCGATGATCCACTACCGGGCGCTTTTCGCCGAACTGCTCGGCGAGCCCGCCGGCCGCCTCGGCAGCAGCGCCGGCGGCGAGAGTGTCACGACCACCCAGCCTGATGGCCTGCCCCCGGTGGACCAGCGCCCGGTGG
>JAOPYP010000436.1 GCA_025964635.1 Actinomycetes bacterium
TGGCCGTGGCCGGCACGGGCGGCGGGCTGGCCGCCGACCTGCGGCCCGGCGACCTCGTGGTGGCCAGCGAGGTCAGTGACGGGCATAACGTCATCCCCTGCGCCTCGGCCGCCCTGCTCGCGGGCGAGCTGCGCCGGGCGGGGCTGCGGGTCCGGGTCGGCCGGGTCGTCACCGTGGACCACCTGGTCCGCGGGGCCGAGCGCGAGCGACTGGCCGCGACCGGGGCCCTCGTTGCGGATATGGAATCGGCGGTGCTGGCCCGCGCGGCGGACGGCAGGCCGCTGGCGGTGGTGCGGGCCGTCTCCGATACGCCAGACCGTCCGCTGGCCAGCCCGGGGGCGCTGGGCGGCGGGCTGGCCGCGCTGCGGTCGCTGCGGGCCGCCGGTCCCGCGCTGGCCCGGTGGGCCGCGGCGGTGGGGCAGCGGCAGGTCCTGCTGGCCGGGCCCCGCTCGTTCTGCGCCGGGGTCGAGCGGGCCATCGAGATCGTCGAGCGGGCCCTCGACCAGCAGGGGCCGCCGGTCTACGTCCGCAAGCAGATTGTGCACAACTCCCACGTGGTGGCCGGGCTCGAGGAGCGCGGGGCGGTGTTCGTCGACGAGCTCAGCGAGGTGCCGGACGGCGCCAGCGTGGTGTTCTCCGCGCACGGCGTGTCCCCGGCGGTCCGGGCCGAGGCCGATCACCGCGGCCTGACCACGGTGGACGCCACCTGCCCGCTCGTGGCCAAGGTGCACGCGGAGGCGCGCCGGTTCGCCTCGGACGGCTACCTGGTCGCGCTGATCGGGCACGAGGGGCACGAGGAGGTCGAGGGCACCCTCGGCGAGGCCCCGGACTCCGTGGCCCTGGTCCAGACGGCCGCGGACGTGAGCACGCTCCAGCCGGCCGACCCGGGCAAGGTGGCCTACCTCATGCAGACGACGCTGGCCGCGGACGAGGCCGAGGACATCGCCGATGCGCTGCGTGAGCGGTTTCCCGCCGCCCGGGCGCCGGGCAGCGACGACATCTGCTACGCGACCACGAACCGGCAGCGCGCGGCCCGCGCCGTGGCCGCCGACTCCGACCTGGTCCTGGTGGCCGGGTCGGCGAACTCATCGAACTCTGTGCGGCTGGTGGAGACCGCGCAGCGGGCGGGCACCACCGCCTACCTGATCGACGGCCCGTCCGACATCGAGCTGAGCTGGCTGGCCGGGGTGTCCACGATCGGCCTGACGGCGGGCGCGTCCGCGCCCCCGGCGGTCGTCCAGGACATCATCACCGCTCTGGGGGGCCTCGGCACCGTCGAGGTCAGCGAGCGTGTGATCACCACTGAGAACATCCGATTCAGCCTGCCCAAGGAGGTTAGGCAGTCATGAGCGTGTCCCTACGACAGAGCATGCGCATCGGCTCATACCTGATGCGCCAGAAGCTGACCGGAACCAAGAAGTTCCCGCTTCTGGTCGAGCTCGAGCCCTTGTTCGCGTGCAACCTGAAGTGCGCGGGCTGCGGGAAGATCCAGCAGCCGCACACCCTGCTCAAGCAGCGGATGCCGGTCGAGCAGGCCCTGGCCGCCATCGAGGAGTGCGGTGCCCCCATGGTGTCCATCGCCGGCGGCGAGCCGCTGATGCACCCGCAGATCCACGAGCTGGTCGCCGAGCTGGTCAAGCGCAAGAAGTTCGTCTTCCTGTGCACCAACGCGCTGCTCCTGCCGAAGAAGATCGACAAGTTCAAGCCGTCGCCGTACTTCGCCTGGGTGGTGCACATCGACGGGCTGCGCGAGCGGCACGACGAGTCGGTCTGCAAGGACGGCGTGTTCGACGACGCGGTCGCGGCGATCAAGATGGCGAAGGAGCGGGGGTTCAAGGTCAACACGAACACCACCGTCTTCAACACCGACACCCCGCAGACCGTCATCGACGTGCTCAGCTACCTCAACGACGACCTGGGCATCGACGAGATGCAGATCTCGCCCGCCTACGCCTACGAGAAGGCGCCCGACCAGGACCACTTTCTCGGCGTCACGGAGACCAGGGAGCTGTTCCGCAAGGCGTTCGACAACGGGAACCGGAAGCGCTGGCGGCTCAACCACACGCCGCTGTTCCTGGACTTCCTGGAGGGCAAGGAAGACTTCGGCTGCACCGCCTGGGGGATCCCGTCCTACTCCCTGCTGGGCTGGCAGAAGCCCTGCTACCTGATGTCCGACGGCTACGTGAAGACGTACAAGGAGCTGATCGAGACCACCGACTGGGACTCCTACGGCCGGGGCAAGGACCCGCGCTGCGCGAACTGCATGGCGCACTGCGGGTACGAGCCTTCGGCGGTGCTGGCTACCATGGGGTCGCTGCGCGAGACGCTGCGAGCCGCGCGCGGCAGCTAGCCCGGTAGGTCACGGTTAGGCCTAGCTTTTCTCGCCTAATCACAAAAGCGCAAGTCATCGCCAAAGCGTTATCCCCGGCTCACGTAGTGTGTGGGAATTCGGCTCAGTTCCGGCCGTCCCTGGGTATCGGCGGAGCAGCCGCCGCTTCGGTAAGGACAGCGCTTTGTCGGGTTTCGGTCGCCCGGCCGTCATCGACGGGCAGGGCGGTACAGGCAGTGCCGGAGCGATCCCGGGAGAGCGGCGCGATCCCGGCCCGGCCTGGCTGCCGCTGGTCCCCGCCGCCGTCACGCTGCTGGCCGGGCTGTACAAGATCACCGGATCGTCCTACACCCAAGACGAGACCGCGACAGTGGCTGCGGCGCACCGGAGTTTCCCCCAGCTGGTGCACATGCTCGGCAACGTGGACGTGGTCCACGGCGCGTACTACGCGCTGATCTGGCTCGTCGTCCGGGTGGGCGGCGGCAGCGAGCTGGTCGTGCGGCTGCCGTCCGCGGTGGCGATGGCCGTCGCGGCGGGCCTCGTCGCCGTCCTGGGCCGCCGTCTGGTGTCCGGCTGGGCCGGGCTGGCGGCGGGGCTGGCCTTTGCTGTCCTGCCGACGGTCAGCTGGTATGCGCAGAACGCCCGCGATGGCGCACTGGTCACCGTCTTCGCCGTCCTCGCCAGCTACTGCTTCCTCCGGGCGCTCGAGGCCAACGGGACCGCCTGGCGCTGGCTGACCGGCTACGGTGTGGCGCTGGCGGCCCTGGGGCTGGCCAACCTCTTCGGCCTGCTGCTCGTCGTCGCGCACGCGGTCACCCTGGGCTGGTCGCGACGGGACTACCGGCTGGACCGCAGGTTCATCCTCGGCTGGCTGGCGGTGGCCGCCGCCGCCCTGATCGCGGTGAGCCCGGTCGCCGTGGAGGGCTACGGGCAGCTGCACCAGATCCACTGGATCCGGCCCCCCAGGCTGGCGGACCTGCTGAGCATCCAGCGGCTCGCCGGCACCATGCCGCTGTTCCTGCTCACGCTGGCCATCGTCGCCGTCGTCGTCGCCGTGGGCGTGGTGCCCCGCCGCGGCCCGCCGCGGCCGGGCCACTGGCCGGCCGGGCTGCTCAGGCTCGGCCTGCCCTGGCTGCTCCTGCCGCCGGCCATCCTGCTGACCGCCTCGCTGGCGCATCCGGTGTACACCTTCCGCTACATCGTGTACTGCATCCCCGCGGCCGCGCTGCTGCTCGGGGCCGCCCTGACGGCGCTGGGCCGGTACGCGGGACCGGTGGCGCTCGTGCTCATCCTGGTGGTCGGGTTGCACACCCAGCTGGCGCAGCGCCGCCCGGAGAGTAACGGGGTCAACATCCGGGCCGTCGACCACGTGGTCGCCCGGCACGCACAACCGGGCGACGCGCTGCTGAACATCAGCGCCCACAACGGCCCCCGGCGGGCGACCGGAGAGCACACCCTCGAGGCGGCGTATCCGTACGGGCTGGACCGGCTCCGCGACATCAGTACCGGCGTCTCCCCGGAGCAGTCGGGCACGCTCGGCGGCACGTATGCCTCGGCCCCGCTGATCCGCCAGCGGCTGGCTCAGGTCAGCAGGCTGTGGGTCGTGGAATGGCGGCCCAGGCCCGTCCCGGTCCTGCACGGCTTCGGATTCAGGCTGGTCCGCAGCTGGAAGACGGACGGCCTGGTGCTCCGCCTGTACAGCACGCGGGGCCGGCCCTAGCTGTAATCAGATCGAGGCCGGGAATACGGCGATCCCGCAGAGGTCCTGCAGCAGCCACTCAGGAATGCCCGCCAGGATCTAGCTGGCCCGCAGAGCGGCGTCCGGTGCGGCCTGGCCGCGCATTTTCCAGGATCAGCATCGGCCCGCGTGGTGCTGCGGGCCTTCCCGGAGGAGTCCTCATGTTCTTCACCTATCTCCGGCGCGAGCTGCGCCGGCGGGTACGCCAGGCGATTTTCATCGGCCTCGGCCTGGCCCTGGGAATCGGCCTGGTGATAACGGTGACCGCGGCGTCCTCGGGGGTCAGGGACGCCCAGGCCACCGTGCTGCATTCGCTGTACGGGGTGGGGACCGACGTCACCGTCACCCAGGTGCCTGCGGCGGGCTCGGGCGGCCCGGCCGGGTTCGGTTTCCGGGGCCGGGTGGGCAGCCAGTCGCGGCCCGCGTCCGGCACGAAGGTCAGCATCAGCAACCTGACCAGCATCGGCCAGGGAACGCTGTCCTCGTCGTCGGTCAGCAGCATCGGGAAGCTGCACCACGTCGCCGGGACGGCCGGGGCGCTCAGCCTGACCGACGCGGTCATCACCGGCAAGATCCCGGCCGTCAACAGCTCGGGCGGCGGTGGAACCGGCTTCGGCGGCGGCGGGGGAGGCGGCGGAGGCGGGGCCTTCCGCGGCAGCTTCAAGACCAGCTCGTTCACGGTCAGCGGGATCGACCTGAGCACTGGCGCGCTCGGACCCCTGAGCTCGGCCAAGCTCGCGTCCGGCCGCACGTTCGCGTCCTCCGATGCCACCTCCAACGTGGCCGTGGTCAACTCCGACTACGCCACCCAGAAGAAGCTGAGCGTGGGCTCGACCGTCTCCGTCGCCAAGACCAGCTTCACCGTGGTGGGCATCGCCAGGGCGGGTACCGGCGCCTCCAACGTGTTCATCCCGCTGGCCCGGGCGCAGGCGCTGGCCAGCCTGAAGGGCAAGGTCAACACGATCTACGTGGCCGCCGACAGCGCATCGAACATCAGCGGCGTGGGCAAGGAGATCTCCGCGATCCTGCCGAAGGCCACCGTGACCACCTCGAGCAGCCTGGCCAGCGAGGTGACCGGATCGCTGTCCAGCGCGTCCAGCCTGGCCAACAACCTCGGCAAGTGGCTGGCGATCGCGGTGCTGATCGCCGCGTTCCTGCTGGCCAGCCTGCTGACCATGGCCGCGGTCGCGCGGCGGGTGCGGGAGTTCGGCACGCTCAAGGCGCTCGGCTGGCGGAGCCGGCGGATCATCGGCCAGGTGATGGGCGAATCGGTCACCATCGGTGTCATCGGCGGCGCGGCCGGGGTCGCGCTCGGCATCGCCGGAGCCGCCCTGGTCACCAAGCTGGCCCCGCCGCTGAGCGCGTCGGTGGGCCAGACCACCGGCTCAGCCACGCCTGGCGGGGCCCGGACGTTCGGCGGTCCCGGTGGCGGTCCCGGGGGCGGCCCGTTCGGCCGCGCCGCCGCGAACGCGACGCACACCGTGGCGGTTCACCTCAGCGCGCCGGTCACGATCGGCGCGGTAGTCCTCGCGGTGGTGCTGGCCGTCGCCGGCGGCCTTATCGCCGGCAGCTTCGGCGGCTGGCGCGCCGCCCGGCTGCGCCCGGCCGCGGCACTGGCCAGGGTCGAGTGAGCCGGGCTGGGTGAGCTGGGCCGGATGACCATCGTCAACGAGCAGCGTCTGAGCAGGGCCGGCCGAGCGGGACGGAGAGGGAAACCATGTACAAGCTGACGGGCGTCACCAAGAGGTACCAGAAGGGCCGGGTGACGGTCGATGCGCTGGCCGGCGTGGACCTGGTCATCGAGGACGGCGAGTGGCTGGCGATCCAGGGGCCGACCGGTCACGGGAAGACCACGCTGCTGCAGGTCCTCGGCGGGCTGGACCGGCCGACCTCGGGCGTCGTGGAATTCGACGGCCAGGACCTCGCCGACATGCGGGAAACCCAGGTCACGCGGGTCCGCGCGGTCTCGATGGGCTTCATCTTCCAGACCTTCAACCTGATCCCTACGCTGAATGCGCTGGAGAACGTGGAGGTGGCCCTGGTGCCGCTGGGCGCGGGGGCGGCGGAACGGCGGGCCCGGGCCACGGCGGCGCTGGAGAACGTGGGTCTCGGTGAGCGGGCCCGCCACCTGCCCTCGGAGATGTCCGGCGGTCAGCAGCAGCGGGTCGCGATCGCCCGGGCCCTGGTCAAGGAGCCCAAGGTGCTGCTGGCCGACGAGCCGACCGGCAACCTGGACGAGGGAACCCGGGACGACATCATGGGCCTGCTGGGGAAGCTGTGGCGGGACACCGGGCTCACCCTGATCGTGGTCACCCACGACAGCTCGGTCGCCCGCCGCGCGCAGCGCATCGGGATCATGCAGAACGGGAAATTGTCGATCAAGCAGGACACCCGGGGCGCGGGGACCTGACCCAGCCACCCGGCCGCGCCGGTCGGCCGGTTGGCCGTCAGTCAGGCGGCGAACCGGCCGTTGGGGCTGGCTGGCCCGTCCGGGCTGGCCGCCCCGTCAGCCGCCCCGTCCGGGAGCGCCTGCTCGCACCACACGATCTTGCCCTGCGGGGTCCGCCGCGCGCCCCAGCGCTGGGCGAACTGGCTGACTACCTCCACGCCGCGGCCGCACTCCTCGTCCCGTCCGGCGTGGCGCAGCCGGGGGAGCGCGGCGGAGCCGTCGAGCACCTCGCAGACCAGCGATCCCTCGAGCACCATCCGCAGCGTGACCTCGCCGGTGGCGTGCCGGATGGCGTTCGTGACCAGCTCCGAGACCAGCAGCTCGGTGGTCGGCAGCAGCTCGCCCAGCTTCCACCGCTCCAGCGGCTCGCGGATCAGGCTCCGCGCCCGGGCCGCCGAGGTGAGCTCGGGCGTCAGGGTCCAGGTGACGTGGTGGTCAGCCGGAATCCGGCTGAGCCGGGCGATCAGGATGGCGATGTCGTCGCGCTGCTGATGGGCGTACACGCCAGCCAGCGACGCCCGGCACAGATCGTCCAGCGAAGCCTGGGCGGCCTCCCCCTCGAACACCTCCCGCAGGGCGTTCAGCCCGTCATCGATGTCCCGCTGCCGGTCTTCGACCAGGCCGTCGGTGTAGAGCACGAGCAGGCTGCCGTCCTCGATCTGGAATGTGCGGCTCTCGATCGGGATCTCGCCCACACCGAGCGGAGGGGCCGGGCTGGTGTCGAGGAACTCGCCGGTGCCGTCCGGCCGGACCAGCAGCGGCGGCAGGTGGCCCGCGGACGCGATCTCGCAGCTTCCGGTCACCGCGTCGTACAGTGCGTAGGCGCAGGTCGCGAAGTGCGGTTCCCGTTCGCCGAGGGACGTCATCAGCTCATTGAGCTGATGCAGCGTGTCGGCGGGCGCCAGTTCCAGGGTGGCCAGGGTGTGGATCGCGGTGCGCAGCCGGCCCATGGTCACGGCCGCCCGGACACCGTGCCCGGCCACGTCACCGACCACCAGCGCGGCCCGCGCCCCGGGCAGCGCGATCGACTCGTACCAGTCCCCGCCGACCTCGATGAGTTTGCTGCCCGGCAGGTAGCGGTGTTTCACGTCCACCGACGACGGCGCGGACAGCCCCGTCGGCAGCAGGCTCCGCTGCAGGGTCAGCGCCGTGGTGCGCTCCCGGTTGTACTGGCGCGCGTTGTCGATGAAGATCCCGGCCCGGGAGGCGAACTCCATCCCGATCTCGGAGTCGTAGTCGTCGAACTGCCGGTACCCGGACTTGCGGGTGCAGACGAAAAAGCCGAGCGAGGAGTCCTTGGTGGCCAGCGGGAGCAGCAGCATGGACGCCTCGGACAGCAGGCCGGCCACCGGCCGCCGCAGCCACGACTCGGCGATGCTGACGGCGGCCTGGTGGTCCAGCATCGCCACCCGGACGGGCTTGCCGGTGTCCATGCACTCCACGTACGGGGTGCCCGGCGGGTACAGCAGCACCTCGCCGGTCGGGAACGCGGCGTCCCAGCCCGGGGAGCCGTCGTCGGTGGCCACTGCGAGCCGGCGGAGCAGCTGGGAGCCATCCGCGGGATGAACCGGGAACTCATCCCCGGCGGCCACGCTCTCCAGCACGAGCAGGCCTGCCGCCGTGCAGAAATGCGGCACCAGGATGTTGATCAGCCCGCGCGCCACCTGGTCGAGGTCGAGCGTCGCCCCGATCTGCCGGAACGTGTCGTCCAGCAGCGAGTGCCGCATCAGGGCCGGGTCCACGAACCGCTCGTGCTGGATGGGTGGCATCTTCAGGACGGCCAGCGCCGCGAGGCCCGGGGTCTCCCCGTGCATGGGCTGGACGCTGGCGACGGTCTCCACCCGGCGTCCTTCCCGGGTGCCGATCGGGAGCACCGCGGTGGCCTCCCGGCCGGCCCGGACGGCATCCAGCAGGATGGCGAGGGCCGGCTCGGCGGTGGAGGGGGTGGCGATCAGATCGCCGAGGTGCGCACCGACCAGCGTGCCTGAATCCAGGGGGAGGATGTCCGGGGCATTCCGGTCATGCTGTATGACCCGTCCGGTCTCATCAATGCCCAGGATGAGTGTCCGCACGGAGACGTTGGACAGAAGCGCTGTGATCTTCCCCACCGTACCCGATGTCGCGTTTTGTGTCCCTGGCTGTCGTGCTCGTTCCGTTCGATGCACTAATCGCTTAAGTTATGCCCCATTAGAGGCGCGCCGACCACCTATTTGCCCGCACTCGTGCCGGGAGGTGCGTGGGCCCGCCACCGGGGTGGGAGGACAATGTGCGGGATGCGCGGCCCGGCAGGGTAATCGTGGTTGGAGCGGGCCCCACCGGGCTGTTGCTGGCGGCCGAACTGGCCCTGGCCGGCGTGCCCTGCCTGGTCGTCGAGCGGCGCGGCGGGCTGCGCGCCGAATCGCGGGCCATCTGCCTGCACGCGCGGAGCATGGAGGTGCTCGACCTGCGCGGCCAGGCCGGGAGGTTCACCGAGGCGGGACTGGCCGTCCCGTCCTTCCCGCTCGGGCCCAAGGGCGCCGTGATCAGCTTCAGCAGGCTGGATTCCGACTTCCCCTACCTGCTGGACATGCCGCAGAGCCAGATCGAGGCGCTGCTCGCCGCCCGGGCTACCGAGCTCGGCGCCGAGATCCGGTGGTCGGCGCAGGTCACCGGCATCGAGCAGGACGCCGGCGAGGTGCGGGTGACGCTGGCCGGCGGCCGCGTCGAGCGGGCCGCGTACCTGGCCGGCTGTGACGGGATCCGGAGCTTCACCCGCCAGGCCGCCGGAGTGCCGTTCCCGGGCGCCCCGAACCCGGGCTCGGTCCTCCTGGCGGATCTGTTCCTCGACGGCCTGCCCATGACGGACGCCTACGGCGACCTGTCCGACCGCGGCATGCTGCTGATGTTCCCGTTCCGGGACGGGTCGTGCCGGGTGGTGCTGTACGACTACGCGCGCGCTGGCGTGCCGGTGACCGACCCGGTCACCCTGGACGAGGTGCGCGGCAGCCTGGTCCGGGTCACCGGCCACGACTTCGGGCCCCGCGATATGGGCTGGTCCGGGCGGTACCGCAGCGAGAGCCGCCAGGCCCCGGCGTACCGGAACGGGCGGATCTTCCTGGCCGGTGACGCCGCGCACACGCACTCGCCCGCCGGCGCGCAGGGGATGAACACGGGCCTCCAGGACGCGGCCAACCTGGGCTGGAAACTGGCCGCGGCCGTGGGCGGCCAGGCGCCGGACTGGCTGCTGGACAGCTACCACGCGGAGCGTCATCCCGTGGGCGCCGCCGTCCTGGCCCTGGCCGGCCGGCAGTTCTGGCTGAACACGGCCCGCACCCCGCCCCGGCGGGTGCTGCGCTGGGCCGCGCACCGGCTGGTCGCCCCGCTCCCCCCCGTCCAGGCCCGGCTCGCCCGCGGCTACTC